>NZ_QTVR01000010.1:0-155593 GCF_003460685.1 Blautia sp. OF03-13
GATTGCGTGGTTTATGGGACTTCCTGTATTGGTTGCAGCTGTCAGCAGTCTGTTTGGAGTCAGAGCGTTGTTTACAGGGATACTCTCGTCCCGAACCCGTGGGACAGTGTCTGAAATGCTACTTGTATCTACTGCTATGATTTTGCTGCTTTGCGTGATAGAATATATTTATATGAGAGTGGTCAAGCACTCCAGTGATCGGTATTTGCTGACACTGATGCAGTCGCAGAGAGAAGAATAATTGGGAAGGAGGTGCTGTCGTGAAAAGAATTGCTGTTGTGGAAGATGAAGTCTATATGCGGGAAGAACTCTGCAATATGCTCCAAAAGGACGGGTATCTTGTGGAGGCAATCACCGAGTTTGAAGATGCCGCTCGGCTCTTGGCAGCCCTCCGCCCTGACCTTGTGATCTTAGACCTGAATTTGCCGGAGATCAGTGGCTTTCAAATCTGCCAGGAGCTAAAGAATAAAACCGCTATCCCCGTCCTGGTGCTGACTTCCAGAGACCAGGTAAAGGATGAACTGCAAGCGTTCCAGTTGGGTGCAGATGAATATTTGACGAAGCCGTGCAGAAAAGACCGGCTTCTTGCCAGGGTATCCAATATTCTCAAAAGGTATGAAGGCCGTACCAACCTCATAGAGGGATTGGATTTCTTGTTGGATCAGCAGACTTACACACTTTATATTCATAACACCTCTGTGGTGCTTCCCAAAAATCAGGGAAAACTGTTGGTTGCTCTTTTGGCCAGTGGTGATGCTCTGGTCACGACGGAGCAGCTTTGCTTAGCACTATGGGGAACCACAGAATACATAGACGAAAATGCCTTGCAGGTTAACCTGACCCGGTTGAAAAAGACGATGTCCGGTCTGGAGATGAAGCAACGAATCGTTGCGGTTCGTGGGATGGGCTATCGTTTGGAAGCGGAGGTATCTCCATGAAGCAGTTTTGGCGCATAATAGAACGGTACTACCCTTGGCTGCTGTTGCTGCTGGGGGTGGATTGCTTTTGTTTTATCATTCTTTGGATTTCTGACATTCAGGCATTTCAGACCTTGATTGAGTTAGTGGTTCTGACAAGCATCCTTCTGTTTTCAGCGATCCTGTTTGTACTAAACAAGCGGGAGACCACCCGCCGGGAGCTGTTCCGGGATTTCCTCAGTGATCCTACCATCTGCAACGAGGAAAGGCTGCTCAGTGTCATCAGCCGGGAAGAAGGAGAATCTATCCGGCTTCTGGCCTCAGTTTTACAGGAACACAAAAATGAGAGCAGCAGTATGGCAGATGCCCTACGGGACTATGAAGAATATGTGGAAGGCTGGGCACATGAAGCGAAAACGCCCCTGTCGTTGCTGACCATGCTTTTGGATAACCGAATCGACGAAATATCGCCTTCCCTGCAAGCTAAGTTGGATTATGTCCGTAGTCAACTTCAGGAGAATGTCACGCAGATGCTTTACTATGCCCGGTTAAAGAGCAGTACAAAGGATTATCGGTTTGAAGATGTCAATTTGAATGACTGCTTGGGGGAAGTTCTGGAGGACTATGCCCCACTTCTGGAAGAAAAGCAGTTTGTAATTCTCAACAAACTGCAATATGAAACAGTTTATACAGACCGTAGAGGGATTCAGTTTATGTTGGGACAAATCGTGAGCAATTCCATCAAATATAGCAGCGATAGTCCCATGCTAATGATTTCCATGATACATTCGGAGACCGCAGATGTCCTTTCTGTTGAGGATAACGGCATTGGTGTAAAAAAATATGATCTGCCGTATATTTTTCAAAAGGGCTTTACCGGGGATTCTACTGACAGCCGAAAGAAAGCTACTGGTATAGGGCTTTACCTAGTTAAGAAGATGGCTGACGATCTAAACCTTCGTCTGGAGCTACTTCCCAGTGGGGAAAGGGCTTTAAGATAGTCATTTTCTTTCCAAAACTGAGATCCAACGGTGGAAAATAATATAAACAGAAAAACGCCCGCAGGATTTTCTCCTGCGGGCAGCATGTTGTCAGCTATCCAAAGGCTTGTATTCTGTTACAGTTTTCAAATAGGTTTCGGGATCGCCGTTCAAGATAAGGTCTGCATATCCAATCGGGTCATTATAAATCAGATAGTCAAGCTCTGACCGTTGATACATATTGTCGGCAACCTCGTTCTCCACTGCAATGGTATCAATCGCAATCATGCTGCTATCGGCGAATTTCAGTTCTACACAGCAGTTATCCATATTGTAGGCACAAGATATTAAGGTTTTCATGGTATGTCCTCCATAATTCGTAATATAAAGCGAAAATCCCGTCTGACTTCCTGTTAGAAATCAGACGGGATTTATCCGTATGCACCCCGGAAACCGTCAGCTAACAGTTGATAAGTAAATTAGTTCCTTATCACTGTTAAGCCAAGGCTTTGAGGTACTTTTTTTGATTTCAATGTGTCAAACTCCCGAAGAAGAGCAATGCAAAGGCGTTTTCCAGAAACAGTTCAAGATAATTTAATATAGCAGAAAGTGGCGCTTTGGCTTAGGCCGGGCGTTATTTTTGTGTGGTTTATTTTAGAGGTGTATGTTATTATAAAAAAGTATTGACAAACAGGATGATTGTGATATTCTATAGTATTCCAATTTATATTGGAATGGGCAACATGGCATACCGAGGTAATTGAAGCGTGGGCTTCAGAAAGGAGGTAGTGCTATGAGTAACTTATCCGTCACAATCGACTGGAAGTTTGTTGTTGCCCTTGGTGCGTCTGCAGTTGGAATCATTTTCGCAGTGAAAATGGATGACTACGCAGCCGAAAGAGTGTCAACCCAAATGGTTAATGCTTGCAAGGAGTTTGCAATTGCTGAACAGTGCAATTGTTAATTTCGTAGATAAGGGTGTATAGCCAAGAGGTTATATGCCCTTTTTTATTATTATGTTTGGGGGGGATTAAGTATGCATATACGAAATCGAATTTCAGATATAAAAAAAATAAGATGTAATGCGTGTCAGGACTATTTGAAGATGGTTGCTGTTGAAGATTGGAAAAATCAGTTATATGAGAAGACTCAGATAGCTGTAAAATATTCTCCAGCAAAGTATAAGCCTGCATATAAAATAATGAGAACAAGAGGTATCGAAAACTATGAAATTGACGATATGGATGTAACATTTATATCGGAGGTTATTCATAAATGTTCATATATATTCCCGTCCAAAGTTGAAACAAGAAAGGCAATAGAGCAACTTACGGAGGATAGAAATGTTAATGGTCATTCTGACGAAAATGAAGAGTGTGAGGAGTTATATAGATATGCGTTTCTTTCGCTTACGAATTTACAGCGTTTTATTGATACCGTTGATGAATGGGAAACTGATATCCCGGACGAGATTAGACTAGAATATAGGCAAAGATATTCAGCAGAAATTATTGAAATGCAAAAATCCATAGATGAAGAACGTATCGACCAGGTACAAAGAACAAAAGATATGGATAAAGACATTCAGAGGATTTTATCTAGTGACGATAGACTTAAAACTTGGTGTGACGTGATTAAAATCTATATGGATAGATCTTTTGTCATTGACCACAATATTGAGTTATATCAAGAGTTTATATTAAGAGCATCGAATGCAGGAATAATTCATGCACACGGACAAGCTGCCGACTACTATCTAAACACAGATAAGAATTGCGATGAAGCAGAGAAAAGAATGCGCTTATTGATGGAAGATAAGGATAATCTTTCAGCGGGGGATGTCCATTCTATTATGTCTGCAATTTCAATGTATATGATACGTGGAAATGTATTGTCAGATGGATTAGAAGATGTGGTGGTTACTTTGATAAACTGGGGATATCCGATTGAGAAGGATAGCACGGGTGTGTATGTAATGTTGAGCAAAAGGGAAAAATCTTTGTAGTCAACCATCCCGGTTTTACTACTATTTCGACTACTACATTTGTAGATGTACTTGCTAAATCTTTCCAAAGTGTAGTAAACTTTGGCAAAAATAATGAAAAAAGAGAAATGCCAAGAAATCCCGTAAAATGGGGCAAATCTTGGAATAAAGCGATAAATCACGAAACCTATTCTAAAGCTTTTCGTTTGCCAAGGCAGGACGCGTACTTTTTGGACAAAGCCTTATAAATCCAGTGCTTTTCTAATACATCTACATGATTTACATAGATTCCAGAAGACCTCGACTTGCAAAATAATCCTTTAGAAAACAACGGATAGCATTCGTGCTACCCGTTATTTTTTATGTATAATAGTCGGGAATGCTGACAAATTGGATGGGATATGATATATTGAAAGAAGTAAGTATATCTGACATTTTGGAGGCGAAGATGAAACGTACAATTGGAGAAAGATTAAAAAAAGCAAGAAAAGATGCCAAGATTCGACAGGGTGCTGCAGCTGAAAAGATGGAGATGTCTCGAACGACTTTAAGTGCAATAGAATCAGACAAAAGACTGGTCTGGGCTGAGGAGATTACAAAGTTTGCAGAGATGTATAAGGTAAGTGCGAATGAATTGTTATATGGATTTGCGGATGAATTTCCGGAGATAGAGTTCGAAGCGTTTCTTGGCAATTCTGAAATTAGAATGATCAACTATTCACTTCTTTATGATCGATTAAATGACAAAGACAAGGACAAAGTAATGAAGTATATAGTTTCTCTTTTAGAACAACAGAATTGAGGATTAATGGATGGATTTAGAAAAAATAGCAACCAGTGCAATCGTATCTTCAATATCTAAAACAGATACGTTGAGTGGATTTATAAATGATGGAGATAAAGAACCGTGTTGGGATGGCAATATTTATATACATGAAAATTCCAGACATTCGAAGAAGAATATTAAAAGAATACCTACTCAGGTTAAGGGGAAAGCTGTCAAGACAAAATCGGTGAAAGATAAAATTAAATATCGGGTCAAATATGATGATTTAAAAGCATACATGATGGATGGTGGAACATTGTTCTTTGTTGTGTATATTGAAAAAGAGACAGGTGAAGCACTTCAAATATACTACGCAGATCTTTTGCCTATTAGAATTATGAAAATACTGGAGCAAACGCAGGACTCTTATTCCATAGATTTTTTCAGTTTTCCATCAGATAATAAAGAAAAAATAGAAGTAGTTCTTAACGCATATAATGATGCTCAAAGACAAAAAAGTTTTGCAGGGAAAAGGTTGCCAACGATAGACGAATTGAACCGAAAGGGAATAATGGAAAGCCTCAGTTTTCACGTTACTCATGTAGGAAAAGAGATATCTCCAAATACAATTCCACAGGTAATGGAAGGCAAATCAATTACATTATATGCAAATATTAAAGGCAATCCTATAGGGATTCCAGTTGAACAACATCAGAATATTACACAGGTTACAACATGTCAGAAATTTGATAAGAAAATTTTTGTTAACGGAATAGAATACTATAATCATTATCTTGTTTTACATAGTGCATTTGATACGAAATTGATTATTGGTAATTGTCTAACGATGACAACACCGGTAGTTGCAGATGCAAATGAATCATCTATCAAAACCACAATTCATATCGATGTCAAAGGTACTTTACGAGAACAAATTAAAGGATTCGAGTTTATCCAAGCGGTTTACGCCAATAATGGATATGAGATTGAAAATACTCATATTTCAATCCTTCTAAAAGAAAAACACTTTGAAGAAAAAATACAAGGGTATTCTAATAGATTGAGTTGGTTAAAGTATATTTTGGATTTGTTGAAATCTATGCATGTTAAAAAAGATTTAGAAATTGAGAATTTCAGTGAGGAGGATGAGAAAAATCTTAATTTCTTGATTGCTGCACATGGCAAACATAAACCCGTTCGAGAGGAAGAGAGACAATTAGAGTGCCTTCAATTATTAAAAATATCAAATATTTCATTAGGTGTTATATATATCAAACACACTGATGGATACTATTATATGCATGATTATTTTGGAGAGCATCTGGAGTCTTATTGGAAAGATGGTGATAAAGCAACACGAATTTCACAGTTTACCGTAATGACTATGGCCGATTTCTTAAAATATGATAATATACGTCTTCCAATGATTGCTGATGATTTTAAATTATTACCATGTTCAGAGGAAATAATCAACGAGGCAAATCTTTTGATGCTCGAAATGATAAAGGCATATGATAAATCAAAAAATGATGAACTACTAGTTACAGCAAAAAAAATAAATGATTGGCTTCAGGAGCATCCTAAATTGATTGGAAGAGAAGTTTGTATTATCAATAAATACCAAATTAAGATCCGAAAAACATATCTAGGTTATTCTGATAAAGCGGAACTATTTTCGATTATTGAGAAATCAGAGAATAACAATTATCGGGCGGGGGCATTTATCTTATTGGGAGAATTTGATGAAGCAAAAAAGATTTTTGACTCTTATGGTGAAGAGCAAATGCAAGAGTTCATCAATTATCCAATATATACATTGTATCAGCAGAGCGGAGAGAACTTAATGTAGAATTGAATGATGAATTATAATAAATACATCAAGTCGAAACAAATTTCAGAGAGAGGAGGTGCTCAACATGATCGTATTGAGCTTTTTATGGGATACATTTAAATTAATTCTCAAATTACCGGTATTACTTTGCTTGGGGATTATATATTCAGTTGTAGGTATGATCAGAGGAATATACAGCATCTTCCACGCATTTTACTGGGTATTTCTTACACTTGCATGCAATGATACTATGGATAAATACCGTGTCAGCCATAAAATCAATTCTACGTTAAAAACATACCGTCTAGACAGCTACTTTTTTAGCTATTATCCAAAAGACATATAATATATAGGCTCAAATGGTGAAAGTGCCCATTTGGGCCTATTATTGTATGAATTCATGTGTACAACCAGAGCAAGATCCACCCGTGTATTACAGTATTGTCATTTTGACAATTTTGTATTACTTACGAGTAGCAGACTTGATGGAGATAACGTCCCCATACCCACGTGAAAATATAATTGCCGGCAATTACATTTTAGCAGATATGCAAGCATATCTGGATAAGAATTACAGACAACAAAATAATGAAATTTGATAAGGCATTCACTTGGAATAGGTGAGTGTTTTTTGTTTTCAAATATTTAATTAATCGAAAAAAATAAAAAAAAGTTTTCCTCAGGGGGCTATAAAAATGCCTCTCAGCGTTTCGTTTTATGTAAGGGTATTTTTGACAGGAAAAAATAAAAATTTTCATCAAGAGCCTGTATTTATGCCCTTCATCTTTTGAATATGTGTAAGGACATTTTTGAGCCGGCAGAAAAATGTTTTTTACAACAATTAGAAATAGAAACGAGGCGAGAAAAGAATGCAATATGAATACATGAAGGAGTCAGAGCAGATGCTTCAGTACTTCCAGTTTCCGAAGTTTTTGTTAAAGCTGTCAATCTCTCAAAATGCAAAATTTCTTTATATGATTTTGTATGACCGGGCACGGATATCGAGAAAGAATAGCTGGATAGACAAGTATGGAAATGTTTATCTGATATTTCCAATAGAGGAATTGTCTGTTCAAATCGGCAAATGCAAATCTTCTGTAAAAACAGCATTGAAGGAATTAGATGATATGGGATTATTGGTTCGCAGGTCCGGCGGATTTTCAAAACCCAATCATTTGTATGTGAGAATTCCATCTGATGAGATGGTTTTACAGCCGGTTGATGATAAGGCGGATGAAAAGATAGCTGCAACAGAGCCGGAAAAGCAACCATCATCTGGTCGTAAAAATGGCTGTGCAGAAGTCGGAAATATGGCACCTAGTAAAGTAACTGAGAAATATAAAAGAAATAAATATCATGAAGTAAATTATTGCTATGGGGAAGGAGAGAGTTTGTGATAAGAGAAGAAGATACTGTATGTGTAGGCAATGATGGTTTGCAATATTGCAAAGTCTGTGGGGAAGCGAAAGAAGTATTTTTCCCCAAGGGTGGATTTATGGGGATGAAGAAACATTCCAGGCAATGTGCCTGTGACAGAAAAGCGTATGAAGAAGAACAAAAATATTTTAAAGACAAAGAGCACCGGGAATTAGTTAGTAGAAATACGAGCATCTGTTTTGACGAGAGCAGAATGGAAGAGTGGACATTTGAGAATGCAGATATGTCAGATGCGGTAATGCATAAGGCAAAAAAATATGTTGATAACTGGGAGGAAATGAAAAGAAATCATATAGGCTGTTTGTTCTGGGGACCAGTTGGTACCGGGAAAAGTTATATTGCCGGGTGTATTGCCAATGCTCTTCTTAAACGAGAAGTAACGGTAAAGATGACAAATTTCAATACTATTATCGATGATATATTTCCGCTGGCAGACAAAACGGAATATATCAATGCATTGGCTTCTTACCAGCTTTTGATTGTTGATGATCTTGGAGTGGAACGAAATTCAGAATATGCGTTAGGAATTATTTTCAGTGTCATAGACCGCAGGATCCGTTCGGGACGACCTTTAATCATCACAACCAATCTTCCACTGAAAGAAATAAAAAACGAGACCATGTTAGATAAAAGACGTATCTATGACCGTATTTTAGAAATGTGTACGCCTATGTATGTTGGAGGCATAAGCAAACGAGAAGTGATTGCAAGTATGAAAATGGAGAAAGCGAAAAAGTTGTTGAATACAAACAAAGGGGAGGAGGACTGCGAATGAATCATACAGAAAAAACAATACCTGTTTGGAAGAAATATTCTTTAAATGTTTCCGAAGCGGCTGAATATTACGGAATTGGCGAAAAGAGATTAAGACAGATCGTAGGTGAAAATGAAGGAGCAGATTTTATTTTGGAAGTAGGTTCTCATATCCGATTCAAAAGGAAATTATTTGAAGATTATCTGGATACAGCCAGTACAGTTTAAGTAACAGAATAGAAAAATAGTAGTAAAAATAATGTTCATTTTATCTTAGCGAAGGGAAGGTCTTGTGGTATAATGAATAAACCGAGACGGTCTTCCAAGTTAAATGAACATTTAATGAAGGAGACGAAATATTATGAGTGAAAAAAGGAGAGATCATAGAGGACGTATATTACACAATGGAGAAATACAGTTATCTGATGGCAGATATCGATTTAAGTATGTCGATAAGATGGGAAAGGAGCACTGTGTATATAGCTGGCGCTTAGACCATAACGATGCAACTCCGAAAGGAAAGCGCCGTACTTTGTCGCTTCGGGAGATGGAGAAAAAAATCCAGGCGGACCATTTCGAGCAGATTGCAACAAATGGCGGAAATATGACGGTACTGGAACTTGTTGAAAAATATACATCAACCAAAACCGGTGTCAGACCTACTACAGTTGCAGGATACGGAACAGTTATCAATTTATTGAAGAAAGATCCATTTGGAAAAAGAAGGATTGATACGGTACGGATTTCAGATGCAAAATGTTGGCTGATACATCTTCAGCAGGTAGAAAAGAAAAGCTATAGTTCCATCCATTCAATCCGAGGAGTTCTTCGTCCGGCATTTCAGTTGGCGGTGGATGATGATTTGATCAGGAAAAATCCATTTCAGTTTCAGCTGATGGAAGTGGTCGTGAATGATAGTGTGACAAGAGAGGCAATCAGCAGAGCACAGGAACGAAAGTTTCTGCGGTTTGTGAAGGAGGATCCTCATTTTTGCAGGTATTATGAAGGAATCTACATATTATTCAAGACAGGTCTTCGCATCTCGGAATTTTGTGGTTTAACGATTTCTGATATTGATTTCAAGGAGCATACGATCAACATCGATCATCAATTGCAGAAAAAATCAAAAATCGGATATTATATTCAAGAAACAAAGACAACCAGCGGAACAAGAAAGATACCTATGACTGCAGATGTAGAGGAATGCTTTCGGAAAATAATAGAAAAACGAAACCCGCCCAAAGCAGAACCTATAGTAGATGGAAAAAGTGGATTCTTATACTTTGATAAAAACGGAAGTATTTGTTATTCTCTGCACTGGGAGCATTACTTTCAACACATCATTCAGAAATATAATAATACTTACAAAGTACAGATGAATGTTATCACACCGCATGTATGTCGGCACACCTATTGCTCAAATATGGCAAAATCCGGAATGAATCCAAAAGCATTGCAATATTTGATGGGCCACTCAGATATCAGCGTAACGCTGAATACATATACGCATGTAAATCTTGAGGATGCCAGAGAAGAAATCGCCAGACTTCGGATTGTGTAATTACGATTTTTAATTGATAACAGCAAGGTGTAAAATAGAAAAATATACACCTTATTTTACACCTTTTGCGGACGATATTATGCGAAAATAAACCAGGTTATGCCAGAAAGCAAAAATTTACAAAGGCTTACAAAGCCCGAAAAACCAAGAAAAACTAAGAAATGCGAGGTTATGCAACAATGATAAAAGTACTCTTTATTTGTCACGGCAATATTTGCCGCTCGACTCTTGCTGAGAGCGTATTCACCCACAAAGTAAATTCCCTCGGCCTTACCCACAATTTTGAAATCGACAGCTTCGCCACCAGCCGTGAGGAGATCGGCAATCCGCCGCACTACGGGACAGTCAATAAACTGCGCGAGGAGCACATTCCGCTCGTGCCGCATCACGCAAAGCAGATTACATGGAAGGATTACGAGCGCGCCGACTACATCATCGGCATGGATACCGCGAATATCCGCAATCTGAACCGGATGCTGAAGAATGATCCGGATGGAAAGGTTTACAAATTTCTTTCCTTCACCGGTTCCGGCCGCGATATTGCGGATCCGTGGTATACGGGAGATTTTGAGGCGACGTACCGCGATGTCGTGGAGGGATGCAACGGCTTTCTGGCGTATCTGCGCCGGGAAGGAAAAATCTGAAAAACAAAAAGCGCCGAAAACAAGGCCAGTGCCCATTTGCAGAGAATGCGGCACTGGCCTTTTACTATAAGAAAATCCTATAGCCACTCCAAAGAATTAGCAATTAGACGTAACCAGACAGATATGGTATGATAACCGCATAGAAAACATAGCGAAATAATAGGAAAACAAAAGCTTTCTTATTTGAAAATTCATTCGATAGAACACGCGAAAGAGAGGCAGAAAATCAATGGCGAATTATGATTATGAGATTATAAATGGAAGAAAAATCCGCGTAAGACCAAAAGAAACCGTATCGGAGATCGACAAAAACGGCTATTTCCGCAGACAGCCGAATCACTTCACGACTCTGTTCGGCGACGGTGAAAACGATCTGAAGGCAGAAGGTAATAAGAGATACCGTCTCGTCTGGGCAAAGCTGTGCCACTGGTCCAACCGCGCGGCGATCGTAAGAGAGCTGGAGGGCCTGGAAGATCAGATTTCCGTCAATATGGTAGAACATGCCCCGCATGAGAAAAACCTTGGCTGGGAATACGTTTACAATGAAAACAACATCGACCCGGTGCTCGGTGATCAGTTCCTCTCTGAGGCGTATTACCGTGCTGATGATGATTACCAGGGAAGAACGACCGTTCCGGCGCTGATCGACACAACGACGGGAAAGGTAGTCAACAACGATTACAACTGGCTGACCACTTATTTCGAGGTCAACTTCCGCCCATGGCACAAAAAAGGCGCGCCGGAGCTGTATCCGGTGGAGCTGCGGGAAGAGATTGACAAGATGAATCTCTGGCTCTTCGATAATATCAACAACGCGGTATACCGCAGTTCCTTCTCCAGAAGCAACGAAGGCCATTTCGACGGTGTGAACACCTTCTTTGCAGATTTTGCCGTGCCGCTGGCAGACGCCAAGGGAAGAATTGAGGGAGAGGAAGACGGCTTCCGCGCCAGCACACACTACGATCTGGCACTTCCGAAGATTGACTGGGATGCACAGTGGAAGGTTTCGACCGAGCGCGCCTACCTGTCCTCAGACCCGACCCATCCGATCTATCTTGGAAACAACCGCAGATTCTACATCGACCCGACCTGGTACGATCTGGGCGCAGAATCTCCGAAAAAAGAGGAGAAAGAAACGCCGCCGTCCTGCGGATGCTGCTGCGGCTGATCAAATCATAGATAAAAAATAGAAAACACCGTTTCAGAGGCAGATTTCCAAAAGGAAATAAACTTCTGAAACGGTGCTTTTTTCCGACGCACAAACTGCAAAAGGAAAGGCATGAAATCCGCTTATCGTCCGAAATGGAAAAATCCCTTTTTTTCATACGGCTCACTCGTATACGAAACCAGCTCATATCCGATGTCCTTGATCTGCTGTTTCAGATACGGAATATCGAGCGGCGCTTCGCTGATGACAACGGTCTCGCCGTTTTTTGCAGAAGAGTTTACTTTCTTTGGAGAGCAGCTCTTGCGGACTACATCATTCATATGGGATTCGCACATGCCGCACATCATACCATCAATTTTTAAGACTGTTTTAATCATACAATACCTGCTTTCTTCCGGGAATACAGCGAAACGAAAGCGTGCCGGACTGTATTCCTGGAGTTTGATGAAAAATTTGAAATCACATACCCTATCGGGGTATCTAAAATATAGCGCGGATGAAAAGAAATGTCAATAAGCTGATAAAATATGATAATTATTATCATTTAAGAAGGAAAAATACGGTCATGGAAGGGCGATTCGCCGGCAGAACATGGAAACTTGCCGGAATCGCAAAGTTCGTGTTACAATTGGGACAGCAGAGCAAAACAAGAGAGGAGACAAAAATATGCTCTCACAGATGAATTACCGAAAAGAAACACAGCCCCACGGTGATGAGCTTTTTCCGCTGAGCATTCACGTTTTCGAGACAGACCTGCAGAGTACCGTGCGGGTGTACTGCCACTGGCATGAGGAAGTGGAGCTCTTTTATGCAGTAAAGGGCGAAGCTGTTTTTCATATGGATACCGAGACCTTTCTCCTGCGGGAAGGGGAGACCGCCTTTGTCAATGCAAACCGTCTGCATGAGGTAGAGGGAATCGACGGACAGGAATTTACGTTTCTTGCCGTTGTATTCCAGCCGCGTTTTCTGTCCGGCACATCGCTTGACCGGATCCAGCAGCAGTATATCGAACCAGTGCTGTCCTCCGAGATCCGTTTTCCATCCAAGACAGAGCGGGGGACACGCCTTGCAGAAAAAACGGCACAGGCCATGCAGGAGATCCGAAATCTGCAGGAAAGAAAAGAACCGGGCTGGGAGCTGCTGTTAAAAGCGGAACTTCTGAAAATCTGGCAGGGATATTACAGTGCGGCAGAAAAGAACGGCGGAAAAACGGATGCCTCGACGAATTACCGTGTCAGCAGAATGAAAGAGATCCTCACATACATGAATGCTCATTTCTGTGAGGATCTCGAAATCGCGGAACTGGCGAGCCAGTTTCATATGAGTGAGAGCGCTTTCTGCCGCTTCTTTAAGTCGATTATGCATATTTCCGCCGTGACGTATGTCAATAACCTGCGGATTGCCGAGAGCTGCCGGCTGCTGCTTTCCACCGAGGAGGCGATCAGCAAGATTGCGAGCGACTGCGGATTCCGAAATATCAGCTATTTTAACCGAGTCTTCCAGGAACGCATGCACCAGACGCCGGGGCAGTTCCGCAGTTTATCCGCAGAAAACCGTACTGCGATATAAGATTCGGAACTTATGCAGGCTTCTGCGATCGGAATGCACGCCGCAGGAAGAAAAGTCCGGTCATATCAGCCAGTGCCCAGCCGATCGGAATGGCGATCCAGATTCCGGCAACGCCAAGCGCCGTGGCGGAGAAAAGGTATGCCAGCGCCACACGCATGCCAAGCGAAATGACGGTCAGAACAACCGACATCTCGGCGCGTTTGACAGCGCGGTAATACCCGTACAGCAGAAACAGCCATCCGATGCCGAGATAGAACGAGCCTTCCAGCCGCAGGTACTGTACGCCGATCGCGATGACCTCCATTTCTGATGCTTTCACGAAAATCTGCATCAGCGGATGCGCGAACAGATTGACAAGCAGAGAAATGACGATGGAAAAAGCAGCGCTCAGTGCAAAAGCATCTTTCGTGCCGCGCCGGATCCGCTCGTGATTTCCGGCCCCGTAATTCTGTGCGGTGAAAGTGGAGTAGGCATTTCCGAAATCCTGCACCGGCAGATAGGCAAAGGTATCAATTTTCACCGCGGCCGCAAATGCCGCCATGACCGCCGGACCGAAGCTGTTGACGAGCCCCTGTACCATCAGAATGCCGAAATTCATGACCGACTGCTGAATGCAGGTCATCGAAGAAAGATTCAGAATCTCTTTTAAAATGGAATGGCTGAAACGCCATTCTTTTTTTGACGGCAGCCACATGCGGCAGCGGAGCAGCACATAGAGCAGAATACCGACGGCGGACACATACTGCGCAAGAACCGTAGCGAGCGCCGCGCCTGCGATGCCGAACGGCAGTACAGCGACAAAGAGCAGATCCAGTGCAATGTTCAGCACAGCAGAGACAGCGAGAAAAATCAGCGGCACAGAAGAGTTTCCGAGCGCGCGCAGCATACAGGAAAAGAAATTGTATACGGATGTTGCAATAAGGCCGGCAAAGATAATCAGAAGATACGTCCGCATGCCGGGACGGACTTCATCCGGGACGCGAAGAAACGTAAGGATCGGCTCGATGCCTGCATAAACAGCGAGATTCAGCACGAGCGTAACGGCAAGGATCAGCAGAAACGCGTGGAGAATCGAAAGTTTTAAAGAAGAAAGATCTTTTCGTCCCTGATAAATCGAAAAGAGCGCACCGGCGCCCATCGACAGGCCGAGAAAAATGGAAGTCAGAAACGTCATCAGCGTATAGGAGGAGCCGACGGCGGCGAGCGCATTGCTTCCGAGAACGCGTCCGACGATCAGGGTGTCGGCAATGTTGTAAAACTGCTGCAACAGATTTCCTGCGATCATCGGCAGGGCAAACAGGATAAGAGAGCGGGAGATTTTCCCGCGGGTCAGATCGTAATACATAAAGAAACTTCTTTCCGAACATAATTGTTAATATTATAACATAAAAAATCAAAAAATGTCAATTTGCAGGATGAAGTGTACAAAAGTGCAATTGTCAGAAAATTTCGAAAAATCGAAGTTTATAAAATTTTTACAGATTTTGGGACACGTTCTGTAAAAAAACGGAAGATTTTCAGTTGATTTTTTTGGCCTTTTATGTATAATTAGAGTAGAAGAGGCCGGCTGGTCCGGTTTCTTAAAAAGGATACCTTCAAATTTCTGCATTTTGCAGAATGAAGCAGTATTACTATCAAAGGAAAGAGGTTAATTACAAGATGGCACAGATCGATTTAACAAAGTATGGCATCACCGGTACCACAGAAATTGTGTACAACCCTTCTTATGAGCAGTTATTTGAGGAAGAGACAAAACCAGAGCTGGAAGGCTATGAAAAAGGCCGGGAGACAGAGCTTGGTGCAGTTAACGTTATGACCGGTATCTATACAGGCCGTTCACCGAAAGACAAATACATCGTTGTGGACGAGAATTCGAAAGATACTGTATGGTGGACTTCCGATGAGTACAAAAACGATAACCATCCGGCAACCCAGGAAGCATGGGCAGCAGTAAAAGAGATCGCAAAAAAAGAGCTCTCCAACAAAAGACTGTTCGTTGTAGATGCATTCTGCGGTGCAAATAAAGATACCCGTATGGCTATCCGCTTCATCGTTGAGGTAGCTTGGCAGGCACATTTCGTAACTAACATGTTCATCAAACCTACAGCAGAAGAGCTTGAGAACTTCGAGCCGGATTTCGTTGTATACAACGCATCCAAAGCAAAAGTTGAGAATTACAAAGAGCTGGGTCTGAACTCTGAGACAGCAGTA
This sequence comes from Blautia sp. OF03-13, assembly GCF_003460685.1. Classification (NCBI taxonomy): domain Bacteria; kingdom Bacillati; phylum Bacillota; class Clostridia; order Lachnospirales; family Lachnospiraceae; genus Blautia; species Blautia sp. OF03-13. The sequence continues at coordinate 15,822 of NZ_QTVR01000010.1, forward strand.
GTATTCAACATCACAAGCCGTGAGCAGGTTATCATCAACACATGGTACGGCGGAGAGATGAAGAAAGGTATGTTCTCCATGATGAACTACTATCTGCCGCTGAAAGGCATCGCTTCCATGCACTGCTCTGCAAACACAGACCTGAACGGTGAGAACACTGCAATCTTCTTTGGACTTTCCGGAACAGGAAAAACAACACTTTCCACAGACCCGAAACGTCTTCTGATCGGTGATGACGAGCACGGCTGGGACGACAACGGAGTATTCAACTTCGAGGGCGGCTGCTATGCAAAAGTTATCAACCTGGACAAAGAGTCTGAGCCGGATATCTACAATGCGATCAGACGTGACGCTCTGCTTGAGAACGTTACTGTTGATGCAGAAGGCAAAATTGACTTCAATGATAAGAGCGTAACCGAGAATACTCGTGTATCTTATCCGATCAACCACATTGAGAACATCGTTCGCCCGATTTCTTCTGCACCGGCAGCTAAGAATGTTATCTTCCTGTCCGCAGACGCATTCGGCGTACTTCCGCCAGTATCTATTCTGACACCAGAGCAGACTCAGTACTATTTCCTGTCCGGATTTACTGCAAAACTTGCAGGAACCGAGCGCGGAATTACCGAGCCGACTCCTACCTTCTCTGCATGCTTCGGCCAGGCATTCCTGGAGCTGCACCCAACCAAATATGCAGAAGAGCTTGTTAAGAAAATGGAGAAGAGCGGAGCAAAAGCATACCTGGTTAACACAGGCTGGAACGGAACCGGAAAACGTATCTCCATCCGTGATACCCGTGGAATCATCGATGCAATCTTAAGCGGTGCTATCAACGAAGCTCCGACGAAGACTATTCCGTACTTCAACTTCGAAGTTCCGACTGAACTTCCGGGCGTTGATCCGGCTATCCTGGATCCTCGCGATACCTATGCTGATGCTTCCGAGTGGGAGACCAAAGCACTGGATCTGGCTGAAAGATTCATCAAGAACTTTGCAAAATATGAAGGAAACGCTGCTGGTAAAGCACTTGTTTCCGCTGGTCCGCAGAAATAAATTTTCTGAATTGACCGAAAGGAAGCCCCTGACATGAAAGTGTCAGGGGCTTTCTTTTATGAAAATATCTGGAGAAATAAAATAGTTTCCTGCCCGAAAGTACAGACTGATGGGACAGGAAACTATTTTACAGCACACTCTAAAATAATGCAAAAAATTTCAGCACCACAGAGCGTGAATTGTTGCGTCACTGGTTTTCGCCGTACCCTGATACGCCTTCAAAATAGAAAATAAGGCAGATCAGCAGGACAAGAGCAGTTCACGTACCATTTCTGCATCAAAGGTAACAGAGGAAACATGGTTGACTTCTATCTGATATAACGCATTTGCTGCGATATGCTCAGCAGCCTGCTCAAGATCACGAATACCGCTTGTGTTTTCGTGGCAGGAGATTACGGCATCGAGTCCTTCCGGCGTCAGAATGCATTCTTTTTCTTTCATACCGATACGTTTTAACACCTTTGGAAGTGCATAGCGGGAGAAAATGATTTTCTTTTCTTCCGGTGTGTAATCCGGAATTTCAATCACAGCGAAGCGGGACATCAGCGGAGCACTGATCTGGTCCTTGTCGTTTGCGGTTGCAATCGGGTATACACCGACGGTCGGGATCATACATTCGATATAGTTATCGGTAAAACCAAGATTATCAAGAAGGGTCAGCAGAACATCTGCCGGGTTTCCGTTTCCTTTGCCGGAGGCAGCCTTGTCGAGCTCATTGATGATAAAGACGAGATTGGATTCACCAGCCATGGAAAAAGCATCCATGATGATTCCCGGTTTTGCGTTTGCATAGATTCGGGAACTTCCAGTCAGCTGTTCCGGGTCATTAATCGAACTCATATCGAGTGTTGTCCACGGTAGTTTTAAGATACGCGCAACGGCATAAGCAATCTGCGATTTTCCGGTTCCGGCAGGACCGATCAGTAACAGACCATAGGCCGGCAGCGTATGAGTCCGGTTAATCTGAATGATGGTTTCGATAATTCTCTGCTTCACGCGTTCCATGCCATACAGTTCTTCATCGAGGATCCGGCGTGCTTCCACTGGATCAATGGCTTCAAAATAGTTGCTTTTCCATTGAATATTCATCATCATGGAGAGGGCGCGCTGTGCGTGACGACGTTCTTCGGGAGAGACTTCGTGGGAACGGGCAACAGCGAGGTTTCGACGAGCCCAAAGGCGGATATTGTCCGGCAGCGTTCTTCCGGCACAGTTCATAAAATCAGTGATGGATTGGATGCTGGTGAGTTTCATGCTGTCACCGGTTTCCTCCTGATCCTCATCCTCAACTTCTTCTTCCGGTGCATTGCTGGCGAGGAGACGCTCAATCATAAACTGTAAAAATCCATCCTCAGCCGAAAGCTTTGCGCCGCCACCGAAAGCGATCTCGCGGATTTTGTAAACTGCATAACCGTCGGATGTTTGTGTGCCGGAAAGGCGGACGTTGATATGGTTTTCACCGAGCCATTTTAAAAGGCTGACAAAACGGGCATCAATCTGGAGAATATCGGCGATGAAGGTTTCTTCTTCATTTTTAAATTCAAACGAGGTCCGTTTGGATGGGTTTGTGAAAATACCACAGGGATGATGCGGGAAAGCCTTCTCTTTTGTATCCAGAATTAGGATCGGCTGATCCGGAGAAGTAAACGGTGCGTTTGTGCGGAAAACAGTATACGTACATTCGGAAACTTTTGCTTTTTCCGGGGAATTGCTGAAATCAAAAACGGGCATGACAGAACCTCCTAATAAAATAAGTGCTTATTGGTACAATAAAAACAGTGTAGCACGAATTAAAAAATCCTGCAATCAATATGCAGGATTTTGTATTTTTATGCTATGAAAATATTGGGCAAGTGGATATTCGAAATGGAAGCAGGGGACTTACTAGATTCGGTTAAATTTTCGGAAGGCATAAAAAAGCCCTCCGGGCAGGATCACACTGCGGCGGAGGGAAATTATGTCATCAAAGCAAGCTGTCGTAAGAAAGAAGCTCGCAAAACAGGAATCTTTCTTACACTGAAACAGGAATGGCATCAGGAAACAGCGTTGGTTTTGGAAAATCCCGGAAGCTGTACCAGCACGATCGCTGCAAACATCAGAATACAGCCGGAGAGCTCGCGACCGGAGAGAGCCTGATGCAGGAGAATCCAACCGGCAAGAACAGAAAAAACGGATTCCAGGCTCATCAGCAGAGAAGCCATGGTGGGATTTAATCCTTTCTGCCCGATAATCTGCAGGGTATAGCCGACACCAGAAGAGAGAATTCCGGCATAGAGAATCGGTATCCAGGCGTGCAGAAGGTTGGAAACGTTTACGGTTTCAAAGAGGGCCATACAGACAGCTGACAGGATCGAACAGGTAAAAAACTGAATGCAGGACATTTTGATGCCGTCGACAAGCGGAGAAAAATGATCAATAACCAGAATATGTATGGTAAATCCGAGCGCACAGGCAAGCACAAGAAGATCGCCCTTCTGCAAAGAGAAGGATCCGTCTGTCATGCAGAGCAGATAGAGACCGACAACGGCAATGAGAACTGCGAGCCAGACCTTCGGTTGTACTCGTTTTCGGAGGAACAGGCCGCAGACCGGAACAAGGACGATGTAAAGTGCGGTGATAAAACCGGCCTTTCCGACGGTTGTGTACTGGATGCCGATCTGCTGCAGGGTTGAGGCGGCAAACAGTGCGACGCCGCAGAGAATACCGCCCGCCCAGAGCGTTTTTGGCTGTGTGCCATTTTCTGACGAAGCATCTGGCGGTAGGGTTCGCTTTTTACGCGAGGCGAAAAAGACAATCAGCGGAAGAAGCGTAAGTCCGCCGAGCAGGTTTCGTGCCGCGTTGAACGTAAAAGGTCCGACATAATCCATACCGGTCTGCTGTGCGACAAAGGCAGAACCCCAGATCACAGCGGTCAGAAGCAGAAGCGCTGACTGTCGGTACTTATGAGAAACAGTATTCATAATAGAAAAAACCTCCTGAAATTGATACGATATTCATCATAGCACAAACAGATGGAAAAAGCGAACGGAAAAATGTCGGAAAAGACGGAAAAATGGTACAAATAATCATAATGACGAAATAGTGCAGATGTTGCGAAAATGAATATGTGAAAAGTGATCAGAACAAAGAAAATTATAAAGGAAAAAATAAGCAACTCAACCAACGCAAAACAAAAAAAGAACACCAAAAACAAAAAATAGACACTGTTTTTCTAACAGCCTTTGTGTATAATGAACTCATCAAGCAAGAACGAAAACCTTAAGGAGGTAAAAAGTATGAAAAAGCGTAACATGAAAGTCCTTGCACTGTTAATGACAGTGACAATGGCAGGAACGATGCTTGCTGGATGTGGAGACAGCGGAAGTACAAGCACCGGTTCATCCGGAGGAACAACAGCATCCTCCAGCGGAACAGCAGATGCATCAAGCGATGCCACAGCAGCATCTTCCAGCACAGCAGATGCTTCCAGCGAAGATACCACAGGTTCAGATGATGTGGTAGGAGAGCTCCAAGAAATGAAACTCTTTACTTCGCAGGACAGCAGTGGGGTACCGTCAACGATTACAACCCAATGTCCGCAAACTCAAACAATGCAATGGTTATAGCACAGGGCGATGCTTCACGTGTACTTGTTTATGAAACTCTTTATATGTGGAATCCGCTGGATGCAAAAATGTATCCGTTGCTTGCAGATGGAGATCCGGTTTGGAACGATGCCCGTACCGAAATTACCGTTAAGATCAAAGCTGACGCAAAATGGAATGACGGCACACCGGTTACTGCAAAAGATGTAGCAGCTACCTATCATGCACATGTAGATTACAATTCTTCTACCGGCGCTGAAATGAAGAGCTACATTGCAGATGTTGTTGCACAGGATGACAGTACCGTAGTCTTCAAACTGACAACCGATGACTCCGGCGAAGCAGTTAACCCGGTTCTTGCGGAAAGATATCTGCCGATGCTCTACATCATGCAGGAAAATTATTTAAAGACCGTAGCTGACAGAAACAACAACGATGCTGAAGCAATTAAAATGGATAAGATGGACGATCTGGTAACTTCCGGACCGTACAAAAAATACTTTGACAATGACCAGAACGTAGTTCTGATCCGCGATGATAATTATTGGGGACAGGCAGATTCCATGTGGGGTAAGCTTCCAGTTCCGAAATATATTTCTCACCCGATCTTTAAAGATAACGCAGCAGCTACCACCGCATTCCAGAATGGTGATATTGATGTGGCACAGATATTCATCACAGACCTTCAGAAATTGTGGTTAGAGCAGGATCTTCCGATTTCTACCTATGTTGATGAAGCACCGTATCAGCTGTGTATGACAATGCCTACCCTGTTCTTTAATACAGAAGTAGAAGGACTGGATCAGGTAGCTGTTCGTAAGGCAATCGCTATGGCAGTTGACTACGATCAGGTTATTTCTTCAGCAATGTCCGGACAGTCTCCTACCTTCGCAGATGTTCCGCGTTCTGTCATGAACCCGACCGATAGTGAGCAGGCTATGGTGGATCAGGATGCCTTAAAAGAGTATCAGTGGTCCAATGCCGATGTAGAAGGTGCTAAGAAGCTTCTGGACGATGCCGGAATCGTAGACACCGACGGAGACGGAATCCGTGAGTACAACGGAAAGAACCTTTCCTATAAGGCTGAGTGCCCGACAGGATGGTCTGACTGGAATGCAACCCTTGAAATCGTAGCAGCAGCAGGAAAGAATATTGGTATCAACATTGAGACCTACTTCCCGGAAGCAGCAAACTACAGCACGGATTACAGTACCGGAAACTTCGAAATCACCATGCAGTCCGGCCCTGGTACATCGGTTGCCAACCCGTACATGAGATGCCGTTTCTTCATGAGCTCTGATTACAACGATCTTGAGGTTAACTTCAGTGGTAACTTCGGTCATTATCAGAACGACCGTGTAGATGAAATCCTTGCAGCAATTCCTCATGAGACCGATGATGCAAAACTGAAAGATTACTATACAGAACTTTCCAAGATTATGCTGGAAGATTGCCCGTGTGTACCGCTGATGTACAGACCGCAGGTATTCCACGAAGTAAACGAGTCCGTATGGACCAACTATCCGCAGAAAGACGATGGAACCAATGTTCCTCCGATGGACTGCACCGATGGTTATGGCGTAGCAGCACTGTACAATCTGGAACTGATTGACGGCTGATTTGCCAAACAGAAAGAAAGCACACACTGAATTGTAACAGAGGCGGCCGGAGCCGGGGTGCTCCGGCCGCTTTTACAAAATCAGAAGGAGGGTTCCTCTATGAAAGGAATGAAAAAGTATTATACGCAGAAGATCATGTGGTATCTTTTGACGTTAGTCTTTGCAGTGCTGCTGAACTTCATTCTTCCGCGTCTGATGCCGGGCGATCCGGTTTCAACTATTGCGTCCAAATCGGTAGAAGGTATGACCGATGCGACTGCAATTCAGAAAGTATATGAAGACTATGCAGCGAAATTTGGTATTAACAAACCAATGTATGTCCAGTTTTTTACCTGGGTAAAAAATGCACTTCGCGGTGATTTCGGCATTTCTTTCAGCCAGTATCCGCGTACCGTATCCGATATTATTTCCAGTTCGGTTCTGTGGACCATATGTTTACAGCTTCCGGCCATTATTGTTGGATGGATTCTTGGTAACCTGCTTGGTGCAATTGCAGCTTACATGAAAGGTGTTTTCGACAAGGCAATCCTTCCGGCATTCCTGTTTATCAGTAACGTACCTGCCTTTGGTATGGCAACCGTACTTTTATTTGTTTTCTCACTGAAATTACATATTGCACCTGCAGCAGGCGGCTATGCGAGCAGTATGATTCCGCATATGAGCCTTGCTTTTATGAAATCTGTGCTTTCACATTACCAGTTGCCGTTCTGGTCTATCGTAATCATCACGATCGGCGGCCAGGCTATTGGTATGCGTTCAATGTCAATTTATGAATTGAATGCCGACTATGTAAAATACAGTCGTTTCCTTGGAATCAAGGATCATACGATTGTGAAATATGTGTTCCGTAACGCAATGCTTCCGCAGATCACCGGTCTTGCAATGTCCCTTGGTACCATGATAGGCGGTAACCTGGTAGCTGAGATGGTATTCAGTTATCCGGGACTTGGAACAACGATGCTCTCAGCAGTTACCGGCCAGGATTATCCGCTGCTTTCTGCCTGTACGTTAATCATTACTATCATGGTTCTGCTGGCCAACCTGCTTGTTGAACTTCTGTATGCAGTCATTGACCCACGTGTCAAAGCATCCCAGCAGGATTAGAAAGGAGAATACGCTATGAAAAATACAATCAAACAGATTTTTCATTCAGGAAAATTCGTGACAGGATTTGTAATCTTCTTGGCAATTCTCCTGACTATTATCATCTATCCGCTTGTTGTGGCAAAAGATCCGCTGGCAATGATCGGAAACGGAAACTTTTTCAAACCGGGTACCTATCTTTCGATTCAGGACACCGTAAATTCCGGCAAAACGTATAAGATGAATGTTGATGCAACCGCATCCATCGTTGAAAGCAAACTGACAATGGACAACCGTTCTATGATGGCAGAATGGCTGGAAAAATACGGCGGTGTAGATGCCAGTGAAATCGATGTTACCGATGCAGAAGGTCTGATTGCTCTCTGGGAGGAAAAATATGACCCAAATGCAGAACAGAAAGGCCTTATCGCAGCAAAAAAGAAAAAATATCAGCGTCTTGACAAAGAGATCGATGGTATTTTAGAAGATGTTCCAACTATTATTGCCGAGAAAAATGAAGAGACCGGTGAGCTGGAAGAGGTTCAGAGCATCGACAGCAAGCAGTACATCAATGAAAAAGATGTCATTAACCGTCAGAACTTTGTTCTTGGTACAGATAACTTTGGTCGTGATGTTTTGACTGAGCTGATCTCTGCAACAGGTTCATCCCTGAAAATTGGTCTGGTTGCGGGAATCATTGCAACCGTGATCGGACTGTTCCTCGGACTTCTTGCAGGTTACCTTGGAGGTTTTGTGGACAACCTGATTCTGTTCTTTACCAACTTGTTCACTGTTATCCCATCCTTCGTTCTCTTGATCCTCATCTCCTACAGCGTAGGTGAGTCTCAGAGGGGAATCATGATGGTGGCACTCCTGATCGGAATTACCGCATGGCCGTGGACAACACGTTCCGTACGTTCCCAGGTTATTTCTCTTCGAAACCGTGACCATGTAAACCTTTCCAAACTGTCCGGCCACAGCATGCTGCGGATTGTCCTTACCGACATCCTTCCGTACGTTGCATCCTACGTTGTTATGGCCTTCATTCTCCAGATTTCCTCCGGAATTCTGGCAGAGGCACAGCTTTCTATGATCGGACTTGGACCGGCAACCACAAAGACTGCAACACTTGGTCTTATGATGCAATGGGCAACCCAGTACAATGCACACTTAAACGTGCATGGTGGGCATATTTCCCGGTCATTCTTGTAATCGCACTTATTTCATTCTCTCTTAACCTGATGAACACCGGTCTTGACCAGGTATTCAACCCGCAGTTAAGAGACTAAGGAGGCAGCTATGGGAAAAGTAATGCTGGAAGTAAACAATCTGAAAACGAAATATGTAACTCGTTTTCATGAAGATGTATACGCCGTAGACGGAGTCTCCCTGAAGATTGAGGAGGGAAAATCCCTCGGTGTAGCAGGTGAGTCCGGCTGTGGTAAATCGACGCTGGCACTGTCCCTGATGGGCTATTATTTCGCACCGCTTCACTACATCAGCGGCGATATTATCGTAGATGGAAGAAAAATTTCCGGAATGAAACCAGACGATGTCCGGAAAAATATTCTGGGCAATGAGATCGCCTACATTCCGCAGGCAGCAATGAATGCTCTGAACCCGACACAGAAAATCATCCGATTTGTAGAAGACGTTATTCATGCGCATGATCCGAAAATGCCGAGAAAGGATATTTATGATCTGGCAAAAGAACGTTTTCAGATCTTAGGCCTGCCGGAGGAGGTACTGCAGAAGCATGCGGTTGAGCTTTCCGGAGGTATGAAACAGAGAACCGTTATCGCAATTTCGACCATTCTTTCTCCGAAGGTACTGATCGCCGATGAGCCATCGTCCGCGCTGGATGTAACTTCCCAGAAAATGGTTATTAAAATGATGCGTGATCTGATGGAAAAAGGATTTATCAAATCCATGATCTTCATCACACACGAGCTGCCGCTTCTTTACAACGTAACCGATGATATTATGGTTATGTATGCTGGACAGATTGTAGAAAAAGGTACCGCAAAAGAAATGGTATTCGATCCGTTGCATCCATATTCCAAAGGTCTGATGGGATCGATCATCGTTCCGGAGGAAGGTGTAAGAGAACAGAAGCTGACTGCAATTCCGGGAACTCCGCCAAACCTGAAGCATCCGCCGGAGGGCTGCCGTTTCGCAGACCGCTGTCCTTATGCACAGCCAACCTGCCGCGGTATGAAACCAGAGGTCATCGAACTGCCGAACGGAAGAGAGTACCGCTGCCTGATGTCTGAGAGAAAGGTTCGGGAGGTGTATGCAAATGCGTGATGGTAAAGAATTAAAACCATGCCTCTCCGGAAGAGGCGTAACGAAAGTGTTTGGCTTTGGCGATGCAAAAACGGTCGCTGTAGACCATGTTGATTTCGATTTTCATGAAGGTGAATTTGTTTCTATCGTAGGAGAATCCGGATCCGGAAAAACAACCCTTTCGAAGATGTTGCTCGGGCTGATCAGCGTAACGGAAGGTGAAATTGATTTCCAGGGTAAACCAAGAGACATCTCGAACGGAAAGAAGAAAAAAGAGTACTGGAAGGGAATTCAGGCGATTTTCCAGGATCCGTTTGCTTCCTACAATATGTTTAAACGTGTAGATTCTGTTCTGCTGGATTGCATTAATATGCGCGGTGACAAGAATCTGCCGAAAGAAGAAAAAGAACGTCTGATGACAGAGGCCTGCAGCTTTGTAAACTTAAAATACGCAGAACTGACAAACAAATATCCATTTGAGCTGTCAGGAGGCCAGATGCAGCGACTGATGATTGCACGTATTTTCCTTCTGAAACCAAAGATTCTGCTTGCCGATGAGCCGACGTCTATGATTGATGCCTGCTCACGTGCAACGATCCTGGATATGCTGCTGAAGTTGCGTGATGAGATTAATATGACGATTATCTTCATCACCCACGATATTGGTCTTGCTTACTATGTATCCGATAATGTTTATATTATGGAGCATGGAAAATTTGTAGAGTCCGGTCCGGCAGAAGAAGTAATTCTTCACCCGACAGCAGCGTATACCAAACGTCTGATCAGCGATGTTCCAAAGATTTATGAACCGTGGGATCTGACAACAGTATAACAATGGTACGAAAGCTGTTTCCCCGGAATCATGCTTTGCGTCATATATGAGTCTTGCGAAAAGAGAGACGGTGCACGGAAAAAAAGTGTACCGTCTTCTCTTTTTGTCAATAATTTTTCTGAAAAAATTGCTTTTTAAAGAAAAAACTGGTAAAATTAGTAAGGTTACAGAACCGAAAAGAAAACTGGGGGATGAAAAATGCGAAACTGGTTTCGCGGACTGAAACTGAACCAAAAATTTACCGCAACAACGTTGATCTTTATTTTTATTCCGCTTTTTGGCATGATGTGCTTTGGGTTTAGGAGTATCAAAAAGAATGCCATAGATCATGGGGTAAATGAAGCAGTAACGGCAATAGATCTTACCTGTGCGGAGGTGAATGCAAAAGCGAATGCCTGCTCAATGGTTGTAGATACGCTGCAGGAGTATGAACCGTTGGAAAAATATCTTCTTCATCTCAGGAGGGGAGAGGAGATCTCGGAGAGCTATTATCAGCAATTTCGAAACAACAGCATCAGCATAATCGATAAAATGCAGGAGGCAATGCCAGATCTGTACCAGATCCATATTTTTGCCATGGCAGATGGTTTTCTGGAGCAGCAGCCGATCCTGTACCAGAAGGAAAAGATGAAAAACTGCGCCTGGTACCGAAGCTATCAGGGCGGAGGACAGTGGTTTTTTGACATACAGGAAAAAAATATTATCTCCGGTACAAAAAAAGAAAGTTCCCATTTGATGACTTATGTACGGGAGCTGCGGGATCAAAGCGGAGGAAGGCTTGGCGTGATCGAGGTATCCATGCGTATGGCAGACATATTTCCTGAAATCTATCGATCCGGTGACAGCAGCTGGGCCTGTTTTGTTGATGAAAATTGGAATTTATATGACTGCGGGAAGACAGCGGCGGCCTGCAAATGGCAGTCCTATCGGGGGCTGATTCTGTTCCGGGCAGGAATCCGTGACAAAAAAGAGAGTCAGCAGAGCGCCGTGATTGACCGGAAAAACGTTGCAATTGTGCTTCGGAAAGTCGATAAACTCAATGGAATGTTTGTAACATTGACCAATTTGGATGATGCAACCGGAAACATGATCAAACAGCAGCAGAGAATGCTGCTTGAATTTGCCGGCTTCGGGCTGCTTCTGATTGTGGTGGTCAATCTGATTGTGCGTGGCCTGCTGAAGGAGTTTTATGACGTCCTGTGTGAGATGCGTCAGATTGACAATGGAACAACAAAGATAAAGGTTTGTTACAGCGCAGAAGAGATGCGGGAAATGAGCTATGGTATCAACGGAATGCTGGAGAGAATTCAGAAACAGAACGAGGAAAGCAGCAAAAGGGAGGCAGCGCTGAAAGATACGGCAATCCGGGCAATGCAGAACCAGATTAACGCTCATTTTATTTATAATGTTCTGGAATCCATTAAGATGATGGCTGAGATTGATGAAGAGTATACGATTTCCGATGCGGTAACAGCACTTGGTGAAATGCTGCACTACAATATGCGCTGGAATAAATTTCTGGTAACCGTTCAGGATGAGATGAATTATATTCAGAACTATGTGGAACTGATGAATCTGCGGTATGATTTCACAATTACATTATCTGTTCAGATACCGGAAAATTTGTATCGGCAGGATATCCCCAAGATGTCTCTTCAGCCGATTGTGGAAAATGCAATCACACATGGAATTGAGGAGCTGGATGCAGACGCCGTCATTGAAATCAAAGGAATAGAGCATGAAAAGAGCTTTGAGATTGAAATCACGGATCCGGAATAGGCATGTCAGAAAAGCAGCTTGCAATTCTGAGACGTAAACTAAGAATGCGCCTGAATTCAGATACACAGCCGAAACATGGAATCGGGCTTCGGAATGTACAGGACAGAATCCACATTCAATTTGGAACAGAGTATGGACTGTCAGTTTATACAAAAGAGCATTGCTATACGAAGGTGAGCATTCATCTTCCCATCACGAGGGGGAAATATTCTCCGATGGATCAAGAGGGTGACGAGAAAGAGGAAGAAAAAGAAAATGAATACACTGCTGGTTGTAGAAGATGAAAAATTGATTCGACAGGGAATCGTGGCGATGATCCGGCGAAGCAGCGTGCCGGTGGAGGAGATTCTGGAGTGTCGAAACGGAGAAGAGGCATTGGAGATTTTGAGAAAACAGAGGGTGGACGTCATGTTCACTGATATCCGTATGCCCAAAATGGACGGTCTGACACTGGTCAACAAAATGGAGGAGCTGTCACAGAAACCTGTTGTTATTGTTTTAAGTGGCTATGATGAATTTTCCTATGCGGTTGAAATGATGAAACATGGAGTTCGGGACTATATTTTAAAACCGATCAAGCGGGAGACGATAGAACAGCTTCTGGAAAATCTGGAACGAGAGCTTTCGGAGACCCGGGAAACGGAAGAAGAGGAAGAACGGTGCTTTTTAAATCAGCTCCGTTATCTGATGATGAATGCAGAAATGGCCGAAGAAAAAGAATGGATGGATATGGAAAGCAGGATCCGGCGCCACATCGGAAACGACAGCTTCCGGATCCTGCTGACCAGCAAGGCAAATGGGGAACGGTTTTCGAAATGCAGCGGAATTCTGCTGGAAGGCGTAGAAGGAGGAGTTCTGTATCTTCTGCCGGAACCGGAGGCAGAGCGGATCATGAAAGAAAAAGATGAGAGATTTTGTCTCGGAGTGGGAAAAGAACATCGTTCTGTGATGGAAATTCCAGAGGCATACCAGGAAGCACTGCTGGCCCGGGAAATGGCATTTATACAGAAAAATCCTGTGGAAGAATATCAGAAAAAATGTTTTGAGGAAAAGCCGGAGCTGGCACAGTTTCAGGAAAAATTTATTCTGCAGGTGCCAACGGACCGGGCAGATACTATGCTGCGAAAAATGCGGAACTGGTATTTTGAGGCGGCGCATCAGAGGGTCTCCCCCTATCAGCTTCTGACAGTGACGGAAGCAATCTGCAAAGAACTGGATCTTTTTTACCGCATGCCGGAAAAACAGGAAAAATGTCCGCGTCCTCTGCAGTACCGTGATGCAGATCTGTTTCTGGATGCGTTTGAAGAATGGATACACGTTTACAGGGAAAGCCTGAAAAGTCAGACAGCCGGAAAAGAAAAAATGGAAGAGGCAATTTCATATATTCGGGAAAATTATGCAAAAGATCTGAATATGGCAATGGTATCTAACCATATTTGTATGAATTATTCGCTGTTTTCAGCAGCGTTTAAAGAACATACCGGTGTGAATTTTGTGAACTATCTGAAGGAGATCCGCATTGCGGAGGCAAAGCGTCTGTTGATTCAAACAGAAGATAAAATTACGGAAATTGCCAAACAGGTTGGATTTGAAAATGATAAGCATTTCATGAAATCATTTAAAACGGCATGCGGCGTATCACCGTCTGAGTTCCGAAAAGATTATAAAATGGTTTCCAACGGAAAGGGAGGACAGGATGAGTAAAGAAAAAGAAACCGGAAAAGAGAAGGGAAGAATCCGCCAGCTGGCGCGGTATTACATTCCATATAAGGGATTGTTTTTTAACGACATGTTTTTTGCAATGCTTGGAGCAGCCATTACACTGGTGATTCCGCTGATTGTACGGTATATTACGAGTACGGTTGTGGAAAAGCCGCTGGAGCAGGCAACGGGTGAGATTATCCGCCTCGGTATTCTGATGATTGCTATGGTTCTGGTTGAAATGTACTGTAACTTTTATATTGCCTATTACGGCCATGTGATGGGGGCGCGGATTGAGCATGATATGCGGAACGAGATCTTCGGCCATTATCAGAAGCTTTCGTTTGCTTTTTTCGATAACCAGAAGGTCGGCCATCTGTTGTCACGCATCACAAGCGATCTGTTCGATATCAGTGAGCTTTTACATCATGGGCCGGAGGATATTGTCATTTCGTTTATCAAACTGATTGGCGCGATGATTATTCTGTTTGTGGTAAATCCGATGCTGGCATGTGTGCCGCTTGTGGTTATTGTGGTGATGCTGCTGTTTGCGTTAGTGATGAACAGCCGCATGAAGAGTGCATTCAAGGAAAACCGCCGCAGAATTGCGGATATCAACAGCCAGATTGAGGACAGCCTTTCGGGGATCCGTGTTGTCAAATCGTTTGGAAATGAGACAGAGGAGATGCGTAAGTTCAATGCGGGAAATGACCGTTTTGTCGATTCGAAGAAGGTCAGCTACCGCTATATGGGAATTTACAATTCGGGAATGGGAGCCTTTTCGACGCTGATTACCGTTATTTCGCTGATTGTCGGCGCATTGCTGATGACAGGTGGGAAGCTTGGGGCGGCCGATCTGGTTACCTTTCTTCTGTACATCAACAACTGCACAGATCCGGTGAAAAAGCTGGTGAACTTTACGGAGCAGTTCCAGAATGGTTATTCCGGTTACGAACGTTTCCTGGAAATTATGAGCATCGCACCGGACATCCAGGACAAGCCGGATGCACTGCCACTGAAGAATGTGCAGGGAGAAGTAACCTTTGAAAACGTTTCGTTCCATTATGAGGAGTCGAAGGAGAATGTGTTAAGCAATGTGAATCTGCATGTCCCGGCAGGAGACTATGTGGCGCTGGTGGGCAGCTCCGGCGCCGGAAAGACGACACTCTGTTCTCTGCTTCCGCGTTTTTACGATGTGACAGAAGGAAGGATTCTACTGGATGGAAAGGATATCCGCGATGTGAAATTGAAGGATCTGCGCGATGAAATTGGTATTGTGCAGCAGGATGTGTACCTGTTTGCGGGAACGATCATCGATAATATCCGTTATGGCAGACCAGATGCAACGGATGAGGAGGTCATCCGCGCAGCGAAAGCGGCCAATGCACATGAATTTATCATGGAGCTGGCGGACGGCTACGACACCGATATCGGCCAGCGCGGCGTAAAACTTTCCGGTGGCCAGAAACAACGGCTTTCCATCGCCCGCGTATTCCTCAAAAACCCGCCGATCCTGATTTTCGACGAGGCAACCTCAGCGCTCGACAACGAAAGCGAAAAAGTCGTCCAGAAATCTTTGGAACTTCTGGCGAAAGACAGGACAACCTTCGTGATTGCGCACCGGCTGTCCACAATCCGGAATGCAAAGCGGATTCTGGTGCTGACGGAGAATGGAATTGCGGAGGAAGGCACACATAAGGAACTGCTCGCGAAGGGCGGGATTTATGCGCATTTGTATGAGATGCAGTTTTGATGAAAATTTCATTAGTATGACAGAAAGGCAGCGGAAGAGAAACCGCTGCCTTTTTTGACACTTTCTTATTTTCTTCATACTCTATAAAGAACAGAAAATGAAAGAGGAACATGGTATGGATTCATCCCGTATGAATCGCGGCTGCTGCGGTGCGAACAATATGCAGAACCGCCGCGCCGCTTCAAACAATATGGAACTGAAGATGGAATCAAGGAATTTCCCGCGGAAAATGCAGCATGTAGATCATATGATACCTGCAATGGCGTACGTTCCGATGCAGCGGTTTGAACAGATCTATGATCTTTCCGCTGCATTAAAAAATGGAACCTTATTCCCGGAACTCTGTAAACCATTCTGTGGAAAGGGAGGAGGACAGTGCCTATGATGCCGCAGATGCCATCCCGCGAAAAGCTGCTCGCCTGGATTGATCAGGTCAGCTTTGCTGTTGTTGAAATGAACCTTTACCTCGACACCCACCCGGAGGATGAAGATGCACTTGCCTTTTCCGGGAAAAGTGGAGCTTCGAAAAGAAGCACTGAAACAGTACGCCGAACAGTACGGCCCGCTCACGATCGATACCGCCAACGACCGCATGAGCCGTTCTTTCGAATGGGTTATGCAGCCATGGCCGTGGGAAGTCAACCGGAAAGGAGGGTGCTGACGGATGTGGAATTATGAAAAACGCCTCGAGTATCCTGTAAACATCACGACACCAAACCCCAAAATCGCCCAAATTATCATGAGTCAGTACGGTGGCCCGGAGTTCCGTACCAGATGATACGGAAAAATCCAGTGTTTATGCGGGTTTGCGGACTTTCGAAAAAAATCAGGAGACGAAAAAGTCGAAATACATGGTTCCGGAAGCCTTTTCGTAGACGATACGATCCACGATGGAGCGGAGCAGAAGTCCTTTTTTCTCGGCTGGTTCCTCTGGATTTTTCAGAATATCATTGATGTTTTTTATCTCTTTCCGGAAATCTTCTTTTGAGATTGTTTCCGGCAAGGCGGCGGGCGTAAGAACGCGGTCCAGTTCTTCCTGCAGGCTCTGTCGTTCTTCGGCGAGCCTTTTTTTGTTGGCACCGTATTCCTCCAGCGTATCAATCCCATTTTCATAAGCCATCTTCACGCGGGCTTCGCGGACAGCCAGATGGTCAAGAGCCTGTTGCAGTCGCTGGATGGTTTCATCGTCTTTTTGCTCCTGCTTTCGGTCCCGGACGCTGAAAGAGAAGTCCGCGCCGGCAAGGATATCATCGAAGTAACGGTAGACGGTTCGCTCAGCCTTGGCAACCGTGATTGAGTTGGAACCCTTGTGGAAGCCTTTTGCATATTTCCAGCATTGAAAGTACGGACAAGATGTGCTCCCGGCCGTTACCGTCATCGTAGCGCCGCAAATTGGACACTTTAAGAGACCGGAGAGCCAGTGGCGGCAGGTTGATGGGTTGCGGCTCTTAGGAGAGCGTCTGCGGGCATCCATGCGCTTGATACGATCCTGATAGCGTGCCGGATCCAGCCGCGTCTCGTGTGTGCCATCGAAAGAGATCCCATTCCAGACCACAGTACCAGCGTAGAAAGGATTACGCAGTACACGTTCGATCGAGCGGCGCTCCATGAGATTTCCGCGTCTGGTGCGGTATCCAAGATCATTGCATTTGCGGGCGATCGCCGTCGGATCCAGATGCTCAAGATCATATTGGTCCATGATGTATTTGACAATCTGGTATTCCGCTTCATCGATCACAAACGGTTTGCCGCCGCCTGCCGCCTGGTATCCAAGACATGGCGTTGTTTGGTAGCCGTGCTGCAGGGCCTTTTCCTTCATGCCGCGCAGAACTTCACCGGATAGACGGATCGAGTAGTATTCGTCCATCCACTCGATAATACGCTCGATCAGCGTGCCGAACGGGCCGTCAATCAGCGGCTCGGAGATGCTGATTACATCAATATTATTCTTTTTGAGGAGCGACTTGTAGACAATGGATTCCTCCTGGTTGCGCGCGAAACGGCTGTATTTCCAGACAAGGATCACGTCGATTGGATGGGAGTCCTGCTTTGCAAGGGCGATCATCTCCTGAAACTTCGGCCGCCGGTCCGCATGCCGGCCGGAGACGGATTCCTCAAAGATAAACTCTTTGGCGATGACAATCCCGTTTTTCTTTGCGTAGTCCAGAAGCAGACGCTGTTGCGCATCCGGAGAGAGTTCGGTCTGATCCGCGGTGCTGACGCGGATGTAGAGAGCACCATTTTTAAGTGCTGACATAATATCACCTTCTTTAAGGTTTCAATTTTGAATATAAGAAAAAATGCCAAACAAACGTTCTGCTTGTCTGACGTTTCCGAAGATGATACAATATGTTTTGTTGAGAAACGGTATCATTCTTCGGAATGTTACTGAGCCGTCCTGGTGTTGGCGCACTGGGGCGGTTTTTTAGTTATGTCTATCAATCGTCTTCATCATCGGAATCAGATAAAATGTAATCACTGGAATAATTTTCAGTAGTAGACAACGATTGACGATATTCTTCAGCAGCCATTGTTCGATTGAATTCTGCAGTCGGATCGATGTCGGTCACTATTTTCTCCAGATCATCAATAGAAACATAGAAAAATTCTTTCCTCATGTTTACTTTATTGACTCTCTTATTGTTTAAGACCGTGTGCAAACGATTTTCCAGGCCCACAGCATCATCAGAGAAAATAAAGCTATGTACATCGAATCTAAACGGAACGGAAGCATTTCCGAGTTCGTCGATTCGGTCTTGCGGATTTAATCTTCTTGTCATGCCGATTTTGAAAACATTTTCTCCAAAGGATCCAAGATTGCTGATTACGTATACGTTGCCGGCTTTTCCATTTGCAAGGTTGGAAATTTCTTCTTTCTTTACAATGACCTGAGAAAGCTGAGCCTGCAGTTCGAGAATACGAGAATTCAGCTTTTCGGTTTCAGCTGTACTTGCAGACTCCAACTGATTTTTCAACTTTTCAATTTCTGTAATATATTTTGATTCTTCTTTTTCTACTTTCTTCTTTTCTGCTTCCAGAGCTTTTCTTTCCTGAGCTTCTTGTCGCATCTGTTCACGAATAGCCAGCTGTTCCTGACGGGACTGCTCTTTCTTTACGTAGTAGTTATACTCAATTTTCACAGCGTTGATAAACAAATACTCTATTTCACCGATAAATTTTGTTAAAGTGCCTGCGATGCTCTGGTTTCCTTCACCTGCAATTTTCAGATATTTTGCGCTTACATTTTTTACATCTTCAATGGACTTTTCCAGCTTTTCATATTTAAGGTTATAAAGAATGTTCTGAAGTTCAGCACGTAAAGCGATGACCATAAGGCTGTAAATGGATTTGTTTGCCTTCGTAGTATATCTGGAAGAATATTGAGAAAGCAGTTTGTCTATCTGCTTTTCATTTTCTCGGTAAGCTTTTCTCAGGTCTTTTACATCCATACAGTGAAGCTTTAGGGTAACAGAAGGAGAAATGAGCTCATAATCGTCAAAATCCCTTTGTGAGAGTTTACAACCGCTATAAGGTACGTCGGATTCAAAGAAATTTTGAATAGCATGATCGACGCTGAGATATAATTCTTTTGATCGAGCCAGTTTGCGCTCGATGGTTTTCGCTTGCTTGGTCAGCTTTTCCAATTTTTCGGAAACAGAGGTGATTTCCTCCTGTAATTTACTGATCGTGGTATTATCATCCGCAATTTCTTTGTCCTTTTGTTCAACATAGTGGTCAAGCTCTTCTTTCTCGGAACGAATTTTTTCAGAAGCCTGAATGTATTCAGTAATTCCGAGAGAATCCATTTTGTCTTGCATTTCTTTGATCTGCTGATGTAATTGTTCGTTTTCAGCTTTTATTTTTGATGCTCTGAAGATATCTAAGAATCTCATAAAGATCCCCCTGTAAGTATAAATTTTGAAAAGACTGCAAATACTATCGGCATCATGAAAATATTAATAGCAGATATCATTTACAGTAAAAAATTATCGTATCGCCAAGTGTCGTTGCTGACTGGAATACTGAAGTCTACAATAAACGATTTGTGCAATGGCAAGATGCCACGGCTTGATACCCTTTTTCATAGACATTCTCCTTTTTGAAATGTATTTTGTGCGGGATACAATATCCCATGTATATACGTTTAACAATTCAAAAAATTACGGATTAATTAAAGTTTATATATGGTTTCCCACTTAGCATCTGTGATTTTTTCTACTTTTTTTACAGATAATTTTCCACCTGATTTAGCTAGATGTATCATGAAACCATGTTTTTTTGCCAAAAAATTAAACGAGCTTTGCCGATGCTTCCGTCTTGCATATAATGAATTTCCCCGAAATAATCTTGCGGAGGATTGAGATCTTTATGAGAAGCATATGCGTAATGGAGGGACAAAGGATATTTAGACAATTTACCCGTTTGCGTGTAAGGACATGCTTCATAAAAAGTAAAATCTGTAGAATACAGAAATTTATTCGTATCTATGGATAGACGATTGCTCAAATGAGCTTGTTTAAGAGCAAATGAAATGAGCTTATTTAGTTGTTTAAATTCTTTTTCAATTAGGGCTTTATCAGACGAAGGAACTGTTATAATTCCATGGTTTAAGCTACTCGGTATATTTCTGCCGACAGGCAGTATAACAGGAGAAGAAGCATCAGGAACTCCAGAATACCTTGGTGAAGGATGTCTTTCTTCGATAACGGATGAGTGACGTTGTATTGCTAAATTCCTTTCGGGGTTGGCTTATCTAATTCGTCAAGATAGCCATTTCTTTTTAAAAATGTTTTTTCTGCTACGAAGTCAATTCCATATTCATATTCAAAATATGCAGGTGTTTTTTTATTACTGTATTTTTTTAACCAATATAGCATATAAATATGTCCAGGCAACAAACCATCGGAGTAGCGTTTCATCATTGATTTAGAGACAAGGGATTGCTGAGAAAACGTTTTGGCCTGTTCAAACCAATTAGTATTAAGCTCACGGTCTTTGGAAATAAAAGGCATTTCTGGATAATCCTTGTAATATAGATCATAAATTTTTTGACAATAGTTATCACTGGCTTTTGCTGACTGAGAAAAATTTATTTGCTCTGGGAAAATAGATTTGTTATCAAGTGGTTCAGGGGATAGAGCTTTTTTTATTTTAAAGAGATCGAAAAATCCCATATTATCACCTCAATTTTATAATTTTTTAAAAACAATCAAATTCGGTATGAAATATATAACATAATTATCAATAGATTTGCACATTCCATATTTACTCTGGTAGTAAACCAGACATTCATTCAGATATTTCTCTGTCACATCAAGATATTCGGAGATCTCATACTGATTTTTGCAGCCATGTTCGTATGCTTTAATCAAACCAAACAGGCCAATCTGTTTATCATATCCCCAAGCCCTTGCCCGAAGTTCCTGCTTCCTATTGGAAATGTCGCTTTCATCAAGGATATTCCCATACGTTGTATGATAATGTCCAAGTTCCTCAGCTAGAACGCAGGCCTTTTCAGATTGACTTGATAGCCCTTTATGAATAGCAATTCGATTATTGCAAATACGTCCGCCGTAGCCTGGAATATCTTTTTCTTTTACAATCAAATTCATGGAATCTGATTCCATTAGTAAGTCTTCGTAAGTCAAATAATCACTCCCACTCTTTAGGATCCGTCATAATATCGTCAGCATGCTTTTTCTGCTCTGGAGTAGCACCCTGATTGTGAGCTGCCTGTAGCTCGTATTCCATACGCTGGGTGGAGAGGAGATTTGTGGCGTAAGTTATGACTTTCTTTTTATTGGAAGAGTCAAGTTGTGTGTAGATGTCATTCAGTTGCTTCTGATCGGCGGGAAGAGGAGCAGGGGCGAGAACTGGATCTAGTTGCCGCTCCATCGGGACATCTGCGCCTATGAGCCACGCTTCGTTAACATCTAAAGCCTTTGCTATTAAATAGATATTATTTTGCTTTGGTGTATATCTACCAGAAATATAAGAGCTAAGAGCACCTTTACTTATTCCTGTTTTTTCGACTAGATCAGCTTGCTTAAATCCTCTTAATTCCATTGCAGTCAAAATACGCTGAGAAGTTGTACCCATAATGTATACCTCCTT
Organism: Blautia sp. OF03-13; assembly: GCF_003460685.1. Classification (NCBI taxonomy): domain Bacteria; kingdom Bacillati; phylum Bacillota; class Clostridia; order Lachnospirales; family Lachnospiraceae; genus Blautia; species Blautia sp. OF03-13. The sequence continues at coordinate 37,626 of NZ_QTVR01000010.1, forward strand.
ATAGGTGAATAGTATCATAAATGTTTAGAAAACGCAACATTTTTATTTTAAAAAGTGAAAAAAGGTTTAGAAAACTAAAAAAAACATATTGACAAATCTGAATAATAGGATTATACTGCAAGTAGTTTAGAAAACTAAACAAAGAAAGGAGAAAAAAGAATGGAGTGGAAATATGATAAACTCCGAGGAAAGATCAAAGAAGTGTGTGGAACACAGGATGTATTTGCTGAAAAACTCGGAATAGGACGTGTTTCATTGAGCCAAAGATTAAATAATCAGCTAGAGTTTTCGCAAGATGAGATATTTAAATCATGTGAGGTGCTTGGAATTGATTTTTCGGAAATGCCAGCGTATTTTTTTACTTTAAATGTTTAGAAAACTAAACAATAGTGTAGCTAAATGCAAGTAGGATGCCATGATAACTGAGAGGGGGTGAGATGATGAAGGTGAATTACGGATCATACATAAGAGAACAGGCAATAAAAAATCTGCTATCTTCACAAGCGAAAATAGCAGAGACTGGGAATGCAAGAGGACTTGTTATATTGTCAAAATTCATTTTAAAGATTTCGCACCAGTTTGATAACGAAATCTTGGAGTTGGGGTTTGAAATAAACAACAAGAATTCCGAGTATCCACCAGATGAAGGTAAATAGGACATTGCATATCTTGTAAGCGGTAACTTCAGAGGATATTCCAATATAAGCCAGTAATGATTTTGGTAGGAAAACGATTAAATCAATCCAGTAAAACGGATTAAAACTATCAAGCATATTTTTGCGGAACACGCCTTCTGCCTCTTCGAACATGTTTAATACAGTGACAGAAAATTCGGTTCGTGTGCTCGGAAACATAGAGAAGGTACTTACATTTCCTGAAACAATTTTTCGATTTCCGATATGCTCGGATACAGGGATTTTTATATCTTTGACATGAGCTTTTTCAAACAAGGAAAGTACTTCTTGACGATAGAGATTCATATCGCTGCGTTTATGCTCAAGAAATTCAGAAAAATATGTTTGTAGTTTTTTGATTCTAAAATAATGCATTAAATTTGTAAGAAATTTATATGCAACAACCAAAAGAAATAATGCTAAAAAGCGCATGGTATCGTTTATCCTTTCGCGTTAATGATGTCTTTGAAAAAAGTCCCACAGGAAGGACCAGTTCCCATGGGACGAATACAAAAAACAATTTGCAACTACATAATAGCTCAAAAATGGTTATGAATCAATAGAAAATCATTACGGAGCCGGGTTGCATACGATAAGGAGATAAGGAAGAGGTGATGCCTTATGAAAGAAATCATGGTTGTTACTCGGATCACGATCGGAGGACAGCAGTATACAGCAGAGGAACTCGGAGAAGAGAAAGCAAAAGAGATCGTTCGCCAGCGGATGGAAGCCGCGGTGGAGTCGATGGGGTATGAAAGGACGCAGAAATGAAGAGATCAGATAAAGCGGCGCTGGCGGTCGGCGCGGTTGGTACATGGATCTACATCGGCGGCGTGGACTCGGATTTGTGGGGCCGTGCCGCCTGGGAGCTGGAATGTTCTTAGTGGCGTTGGCGGTCGAAAAAATCGGTGATTACGTTGAAGAGTGCCGCGAGGAGCGGGAAGAACGAGAAGAAGAGCGCCGGGACGCAGTGTTTGTGGCGTGGATCCGGAACGGATCACTGAAAGGATAAGGAAACGTAGAATGAAAAAAGAGAGATTGACGGTAAAGAATCCAGATGGAACATACCGTATCTGGATGGATCGCGCCGGAACATTCCGGCTTGAGGCTCAGATGAATTCTATTTTTGCGTATGGCGATCTGGTCAACAAGCTGGGTCGGTATGAGGACCAGGACGAAGAAAAACATAAAAAATAACTCCTGCCCAAAAGCAGGAGCCCGTAGCCGGATGGCATACTTATTTCGACAAGATAAATATACCACCCGGCTGTAAAAATGTCAAACCGGGAGGGGAAACCCGCCTGTATTTTTAACAAAAAATCGGGATATAAAAGGGCAGAGACAAGCCCTTTTCGGACTCGATAAAGATATTAAAGATAGGACAGACAGATGGGAACAAAGCGGGAAGAATACAGGCTTCGTGGGGGAGACATCCTCGAGATAAGAGAGTTCCACGATGGCCGATATGGAGCGCCGGGACAGCGGCGGGAGAAAAAGAAAAAGCCGACAGAGGAGCAGATGCGGCAGGCAAACGAGAGAGAGAAGATCCGGAGATGCCAGCTGCGGATGATGACGTACTTCCATGAGGGCGACTGTCTTGCAACGCTGACATACCGGCAGGACAAGAGGCCACCCAATATGAAAGAGGCATTGAAAGATTTTCAAAAGACAATCCGAAAAGTGCGGAAGGAATATCAAAAACGGGGATATGAATTGTTCTGGATCCGGAATATTGAGCGGGGAACAAAGGGAGCCTGGCATATCCACATTGTTCTTAACGAGGTTGGGGATACAGCAAGTATTTTACAGCAGGTATGGGGAAAAGGCGGTGTCTGGTCGTGCGAAATCAAAAACAGTCAGTTTTACAGCGAAGATTTTTACCAGATCGCCAGCTATCTGACCAAGAGCGAACACCGGACCGAACATAAATCGAACGGGGACGCTGCGAAGCCGCGGTTAAAAGAAACGAGCTATAACACTTCAAGGAATATGCCGCTGCCGGAGCCGAAAATTCAGAAACTTGTCCGCTGGCAGGAGGAGACAAAGCCCCGCAAAGGGTATTACATAGCAAAGATTTATGAGGGATATAACCCGGTAACCGGATACAAATACAGACAGTATACGATGATCCGTCTGGAGAGGAGGCGAACAGACTATGATGGCGACCGACGTTTACGTCGAGACAAGCATAAACGCACCACAGGAAAAAAAACGTAAGTGGGGTTATGTGCTGGAAGCTCCGGGAGGGAGAACAGTATACCAACTGGGTGAGACGACTGGCACAATGCATGGAATTACGCTGCAGGTTCTGATCAAAGCGCTTCGCCGATATCAAAAGCCGAGCCGGATCACGATTCATGCAGCGGATGAGTGGGTTATGCAGATGCTGCTACATCAGCTCCCGGCGTGGGAGCTGAATGGATTCACCAATGCAAAAGGGGAGCCGATCAAATACCGGGAAGACTGGGAGCAGCTGGCAAAATTAGTCAAAATACATACAATCACGATCGCTCCGGGACGGCACGCGTACAGTGCCTGGCTGCAGAGCGAGATGGAGAAAATGGAAAGAGGGAAATAGGATGTTTGAAAGATTTGGAGAAATGAGTTCTGCAAAAGAAATCAATGAACTGGCGGAGAACCTGTTTAACGAGGGAGACAGAGAAAGCCTGGAAGTGCTGGCAGAAGAAAATGGGATTCCGGCAGATTTTGTAGAGCTGTTCTGCAGCGGAGAGATTCCGGCACTGTGCGATCCTATGACGGCAGCGCTTGGAAAAATCGAGGTGGAAGCAGAAGAGCTAAAGCCGCAGGAGCTGATGGCGGACTGGGTGGAGTACATGAAAGCACAGTGTATGGATAATGAGATGATTGCCTTCCAGGTGCGGAAAAAAGGGAAAAGTTTAAAAGGCTGCATCGGAGCAATATTGCAGTGGTCCTTCAAGCACCAGACGGAAATCGACAAGGAATTGCTGAAAAAGGCTGGAATCACAGCAGGAAGGGTAACACACGGAGAGCCGGGGATGGCGACCGCAAAGAAGATCATCCGGGAATATTACCTGGGAAAGTAGGCGGAGCAGATGAAGAAAAAAGCAATTGAAAAAATCCCGTATATCGGATTGAAAAAAACAAGCAGAAAAAAAGATGTGAAATATGTCGGGGTTGCCGAAACAAAGATCATCGGCGGAGCAGAACATCTGCTTCTAGAGGTGTACAAAAATGAGAAAAATGAAAAAGATATACCGGAAGTACGCATTGCTCTTAATGAGAATGATTTTGGAACGTATTTCCCGAAAACAGGCGAGTGGAACAGAAAAAAGATAATGCCGAATGGCGGCTATTGCCGGACAATCTGGGAAAAAACAGGTGAGGGAAACGGCTGGAGAGAACAGGAAAAAATAAACATTTTGCAGAATGAGAAAGATTTGGGGAAAATTCGGAATTTTTGCAAAAATAAAATTTACAGCGAAAAACACTGGTGGGAATATATCCAAAAATACCAGGACGATATTACGGTGAGAGAGCGAAGAAAAACAGCAGACAGAAAATACCAGAGAAGAGCGGAAGCACTGCAGGATCGGATCAACCATACGAAAGAACTGCCGGAACAAAGAATCCTGGACTGGGCGAACAAGACCTGCTTTGGAAAACTGCATTATTTGTATTACAAAAAACACGGAAGCTGGGTACAGATCGCCTGCAGCAAATGCGGAGGAGTGACAGATGCCAGATGGAAGAGCGGGATTTCCTATGAGAGTCAGTTCCAGAGGATGGTAAAGGAGCCAAAAGAAGGAAAATATGGGAAATGCCCGATGTGTGGAACACTTGGGGAGTATAAATGCCAGGGGAAGGCAAAAGGAACATACAGGAAGCAAGCATTTTATTTTCTGGGACAGAGATATAAAGAAAATGGAATCGTCCTGCGCTACATAGAAGTAGAAAAAAGATGGGAACTGGAGTTGACTGCCGGAGAAAAAGGAACGGAAATGCAAGGCGCATGCGAAGAACTGTCAGGGATAGAAATAGCAAGGGCATATCTGAAACCAGGGGAAAAAGTTCAGATCGACTATCAAAAACACAGCTGGTACGAAGGGAAAGATTACTGGGATGACTGCAATCTTGCAGGACTATCAAACATCGTAATAGGTGAAGGGAAGATCCTGCCAGAAACCTATCGGGAAATGCAGGATACAGCATTCCGGTACAGCGGTCTGGAAGAATATGCCGATAAAGGGGGAAAAGTAAACCCGATTGATTATCTGGAAAGATACCAGCAGATTCCGCAGCTTGAGATACTGTCAAAGATGGGCCTGACAGAAATTGTAAGGAGAATAACCAGAGGGGAATGCGGAGTGATAGAGGATCAGAATGCAAAACGCCTGGATGATTTCCTGGGTATCCAGAGAGAAAGAACGGATCAGCTTATACGGACAGGTGGGAACGGGAAATTGCTGGATGCGATGAAGACGGAAAAAAGACTGGATCAGCATTGGACAGAAAAGCAGGTGGAGCAGATGGCCGAAACGGGGTTGAGAACTGACAGTGCTGGAATTGCCCTCAGATACATGACTGTGCAAAAAATGTTAAACCGAATTGCGAAGTATGCCGGATGCGAATATGGAACAAAGTGCAGCACGGCAATCAACAAGATTCGGAGAACAGCGATTACTTACACAGACTATCTGAGAATGAGGGAAGAAAGGGGCTATGATTTACACAACAGTGTATATCAGCAGCCAAGAGAACTTCAGACCGCCCACGACCAGATGGTTGCGGAAATCAACCAGGAAAAAGTCGAGAAACGACTGAAAGAAGTGAAAGAAAAATATCCGGAGATCAGGGAGCAGTACAGAAAACTGAGAAAAGAATTTTTCTATGAGGATGATACATACCTGATCCGGCCGGCAAGATCCGCAGAAGAAATTGTGACAGAAGGAAGGATCCTGCATCACTGCGTAGGAGGAGATAATTATCTGACGAAACACAATGAAGGGACAAGTTATATCCTGATGCTGCGCTTCCAGGAAGAACCGGAAACGCCGTACATCACAGTAGAAATCAGTGCTGCAGGCAAAAACATCCTGCAGTGGTATGGAGCTTATGACAAAAAGCCAGACGAAAATCACATGAGAGAATGGCTGAAAGAATACCTGCGGAAATTGAAAGATGGAACGCTGGCGGAAACAGAAAAAATCACGATCAAAACAGCATAGGAGGAAGAGATGGAAGAGTATACACAATTAACCCTGGATGATTGGCTGGCTATGAAGGAGAGTTTGAAACAGGATCTGATCGGAGTACAGGAGAGCTTTGTGCGGATCGGTTACATACTGCGGACGATCGAGGAGCAGGAACTGTACAAGAGAGATGGATACGAGACGATAACGGAATTTGCCAAAGCGGAATATGGACTGAGCGCTTCGACAATTTCCAGATTCATAAACATCAACCGGAAATTCAGTGTGGCAGGCTATTCGGACCGCCTGCGGCCGGAGTTTGCCCAGATCGGGAGCAGCAAACTTTCCGAAATGCTTTCCATGCCGGACAGTGATCTGGAGATGGTACGGCCAGAACTGCCAAAGGAGGATATCCGGGAGCTGAAACGATTCAACAAGGCAGAGCCGGAACCAGAAAAAGCGGACTCGCTGGAAAAGCTGGTGCTGAAATTCCTGGAAACCAATCGGGAAATTGCGAAAGAACTGGAAGAGAGCGAGGCGTATGCGGCCGGAGAAGTCGAGAAGATGGCGGAAATCGTCAATCCATCCGGGACCAAAACGTTCCGGATGGGCCTGTTCTTCATGGCCATGTACGAGAACGACATCCAGATTAAACAGTTTGGCCAGACACCGCGAAAGATGAGCTGGGCAGAATTTTTCCAGATTGCCAGAAAAATACTGGAAAGCCAGGAATGGCAGGCAGAAGAGGTGGAAGGGACAGAAGAACGGGAAGAAGCTCAAAAAAGCAGGGAAAGTGTGGAACAGGAAAGAAAACAGGAAAAAGCATCTGAAGGGATGAATGAGATCCGAGGAGAAGAAAAAGCACCTGGAAAACCGTCCGAAAACAGAATTGCGCCGGCGCAATTAAAAACGCCGGAAAAGCCTGTAAATACAGAAGCGGAGCCGGTTTTGGAAACAAAAAAGAATGAGAGAAAAGAGGCGGGAACGGAAGAGACCGTTTCAAAAGCAGAAACCGGTATTCCGGAAGCAACAGAGGGCGATATGGAGCAGCTGCCAGGGCAGATGAACATGCCAGAGGACTATCCGGGAACAGAAAGTATCGAAGTGGTCGGAAAGGCAATGCCGAGAAAAGATTATTTTGATACCCTTACCGCCTGGGGACTGTCAGTGTATCTTTCAAAATATCTTCCGGCGGATGTTTTGACAGATCAGAAGAGATTGTATCAGTGGATACAGAAGCCAGTTGACGAAAGGGGATATGAATTTTGAGCAGGAACAAGGAAGTGCGAATGCATAAAGGAAAAGAAGGAGCAGCGATCCAAGAAGAAGTATACCGTTATGTTGCGAAGTATATCATGGAGCATGTATATGCACCAAGCTATAAAGAAATTGCGGATGCATTGAGTATATCGGTGTCAACAGCGAAAAAACATATTAATGAACTCATAGATGAAGAAATTTTGGAATCAGATGCGGAAGTGAGAGAACAGAGAGCATTTCGAATCCGTGATACAAGAATAGTAAAGAGGAGAAAAAGCGATGAATAAAGTTATATTGATGGGAAGATTAACCAGAGATCCGGATGTCAGATACTCTTCGGGAGATGGCTCTACGGCGGTAGCCCGTTACATACTGGCTGTTGACCGCAGATTCCACAGAGACGGCGATGCAACAGCAGATTTTATCGGTTGTGTAGCATTTGGACGCCAGGCAGAATTTACAGAGAAATATCTGCGTCAGGGAACGAAGATCGCCATCACCGGTCGGATCCAAACCGGAAGCTATACGAACCGTGAAGGCAGGAAGGTTTACACAACCGATGTGGTTGTGGAAGAGCAGGAGTTTGCAGAGGGTAAGAACGCGGAACGTCCGCGGGAGCAGGGCGCAACACCGCAGACAAATACGGACGGTTTCATGACTATCCCGGATGGTGTCGATGAAGATATTCCATTTATGTAAGCAGGAGGAGCGAAGAGAATGTTATTTCCGAAACCAACAAAGAAAAAGAAGAGAAGAAAGCACAGGGAGAGCTTATTGCAGAATAAGGAGAGTAGGATCTGCTATCTCTGCGCAAGAGGGGGGGATTATAGCTGGAAGACGGTGCTTGAAGAGCACCACATCTTTGGCGGCCCCAATAGACATTTATCTGAGGAGTATGGATTAAAGGTATATATCTGCCCGGAATGCCACCGGACATCCGCCAGAGCCGTGCATCAGGATCCGGCAGGAGCGGCAAACTGCTATCTGCAGGAGGCGGGGCAGAAAGCATTCGAAGAAAACTTTCCGGAATTAAATTTCAGAGAGGTATTCGGCCGGAATTATTTGTGAGGGATGGAAAATGAGAAAAATACCAGAAGAGATGGAGAGAATGATTCTTGAGATGTTGCAACGGGGTGAAATGTATAAAACGATTGTGGACAGAACAGGGGTATCGGAAACTACGGTCGGAAGAGTTGCGAGAGAAAATGGAATCTGCAGACTGAAAAGAAATGCGGAAAAGTGCAAAGAAGGTTATCCTCCGGCATTGTTGGATGAATGGGATAGAGTAAGACTTGAGATCTTACGGAAAGGATAGGGTATGAGAGAAATTATTGAAATATTGCTTGCCTGCGCAGGGATGATCGGCGCGGCGGCGTGGCTACTGAACCGGACAGAGCGTCCAAAGGATCCGGAAGAAGATGCGGAGCAGGAAGAATATTTAAAGAAGTGGAACGAACAGCACGGAAAGCGGAAACATAATGCTGATTAGGAGTCAGAACGAAAGGATGTTAATGGAAATGACAGGGAGGTGGTACCCATGGAGCAGTACAAAGAAGAGAATGAAAAGAAAAAAGAATACCTGAAGAGATACCATGCGGCAGAATTGGCAGAAAAAGAGATTCAGGAAGAAATCGATGATCTGCGGATGAATAAAATGTTTCCGGCACTGATCCAAGATGGGATGCCACACGGGAGCAGTTGCATGGATCTTTCAGAGTATGCAGCACAGCTTGATGAGCTGCTGACGGAGCTGAAAGATCAGATGGAGTTGAGAATCAGAATCCGGCGAAAGATTACGTGGGAAATTGAACAGATGCAGAATGAGACTGAAAAAACAGTCTTGAGATTGAGATATATTCATTGGCTGCGGTGGGAGCAGATTGCGGAGAGAATGGGCTATAGTTGGAAACAGATACATAGAATTCATGGGATGGCGTTGACGAACTTCAAGATGACATAGAATGACATACTGCATGTGTGGTATAGTGTAAGAGCCAGAGAATGGATAAGGGATCATTCCTAAAAATCTCCTTGCATGTATTTTGAGCGGCGGTCAGGTGTCACAGCTTGACCGTTGAATTGGGCAGCATCAGCCCATGGAAAAAGTCCGAATGATGTACGATGTTGAACGAAGCCCCAGACATCTGAACTGAGAGCGATGCACCGCCTTAGAGAGATTGACAAGGCCTGCTTGAATTTTATAGTTATGTAGTGCCATAACTACAAAAAACGGTAGGAAGTGCTATTGGAATGTAGCTCAGCAGGTAGAGCGATTGACTGTTAATCAATATGTCGTAGGTTCGACTCCTACCATTCCAGCTTTCCATTGACTGGAGAATCATCTCCCATATACTTCTTTTGAAACGTCCTGTAGAAATGCAGGGCGTTTTATTGTGAGGAAAGGCTAGAAAAAATATGAATAAGGTGGTAAAATGGACAAAAATATATATTGGGAGAAAAACAATGCAAAAAATTGACGGACAAGAGCTTATTGATTATCTAAATGATAAATGGCATGGTGCAAGATGTCCTTTATGTGGAGAAGGAGTATGGAATGTAACGGACAAAATTTTTGAATTGAGAGAATTTAATGATGGAAATTTTGTGTTAGGCCCTAACAGTGCTATTACGCCTGTTATTCCAGTGACATGTTCAAATTGTGGAAACACAGTATTTGTAAATGCACTGATTGCCGGATTATTAAAGGAGTAATGTATGCCGCTAAGGGAAGAAGTAACTCAAAATTTTAAGCTTGATAACAGCAATGAAATTAATAAGCGATTTTCTAAAAACAACTTCAAAATAGAGGACAATTGGATTCCGGATAAGGCGAAGAGAGGATATCATGAGCAATGGTTAAATCAATCAAAATGGGCATTTAGACTTAGTTTTTGTGGAAGTATTTTAGGATTTGCGGTTATTGTTTTCGGAATTATAATTAGTGCAAGAACAAGTAATACTGAATGGCCAGGTATAATCGCGGGAATTGTTATAGAAGCGGTTTCTGCGTTGTTTTATGGATTGTCTAATCGGGCAAATGAAAAGATCACAGAATTTTTTAAAGAATTAACAAAAGATTCTAATGTTAAAGATGCAATTAATTTGTGTGACAAAGTGAAGGATGATGATGTGAGGGATTGTTTGATAGTGAAACTTTCACTTCATTTATCTGGTATATCTGAAGAAAAAATATGCAAAGATTTTAAGGAAGCATGTGATGTAAATAAAAAAGATGCATAGAAATATTCAATTTGAGAGCACCCTTCGGGGTGCTTTTGCTTTACAAAAAAACGACGAATCGAGGTGATGGAACATGGCCCGGGCGCCAGATAAAAGAATAGAGCAGGCAAAGGCCATGTACCTGAAGGGCATGAAATTGGTTGAGATTGCAAGTCAACTGAATCTGCCGGAAGGAACTGTTCGCCGTTGGAAATCTACTCACAGATGGGATAACGAGCGTTCGGATAAAAAAAGCGAACGTTCGGATAAGAAAAAAAGAGGCGGTCAACCGGGAAATCAAAATGCGACCGGTCCGCCGGGAAATAAGAATGCAGTTAAGACAGGAGAGTTTGAAGCTCTCTTTTTTGATTGTCTGGATCCAGAAGAAAAACGGTTGACTGAAATGGTGACGCCGGACAAGGAGCAGTTGCTCCTGCAGGAAATTCAGCTATTGACTGTGCGGGAACGGCGGATGTTGAAAAGAATTGAGATGCTGAAGAACATGGAGCAGCCGACGGCCGATGAAAATATTGAGCCAGAAGAACAAGTTCCAGCGGGAATGAGTGTTACCGGATATCGATCTGGAATTGAAAAAGGAAAACCAACTGTTTTAAAAGAATACGAGGGGATTTTGGGACAGATCCAGTCCATAGAAGATGCCCTGACCCGTGTGCAGGCACGGCGTCAGCGAGCCATCGAGGCCTTGCATAAATTTGGTTACGATGATGCACGGCTGGAGCTGGCAACAATGCAGCTTGAATTTGAAATGAGCAAACAGGATGTTCAGCAGGAAGAAACCGGCGATGATGGATTCCTTTCTGCGATGAATGCCGTGGCGCAGGAAGTCTGGGGTGATGAGAGTGTATGAGAAGATCTCATCGTTGAAAACAAAGTTGCAGAATCTCACGCGAAACATTAAAAATTGTCAGAAAGACCAGACATTCCATTTTTCGCCGTTTTCCAGAAAACAGAAGCAGGTTCTTACCTGGTGGTGCAAGGATTCGCCAGTCCATGATAAGGATGGAATCATAGCTGACGGCGCGATCCGATCCGGAAAGACCGTCAGCATGTCACTCTCATTCGTAATGTGGGCGATGAGCACATTCAATGGTCAGAACTTTGCTATGTGCGGTAAAACCATCGGTTCTTTCCGGCGAAATGTATTGTTCTGGTTGAAACTGATGCTCAAATCCAGAGGATATTCCGTAACTGACCGCAGAGCGGACAACCTCATTTTGATCAGAAAAGGCGATGCTGAGAACTACTTTTATATTTTCGGCGGAAAAGATGAGCGTTCACAAGATTTGATTCAGGGTATCACGCTGGCGGGTGTGTTCTTTGATGAGGTTGCACTGATGCCGGAATCCTTCGTCAATCAGGCAACCGGCCGATGCTCCGTTGAAGGTTCCAAGTTTTGGTTTAACTGCAACCCGGACGGTCCATATCACTGGTTTAAGCTCAATTGGATTGACAAGAGGAAAGAAAAACAGCTGCTGTATCTCCATTTTACAATGGATGACAACCTAAGCCTATCTGAGAAAATAAAAACCAGATACCGAAACATGTATACCGGGGTGTTCTATAAAAGATACATCCTGGGCCTGTGGGCTATGGCTGAGGGTATTATCTACGATATGTTCAGCGAAGCACAACATGTGAAAGATCCATCGTTATTTGAAAAGTTATTGCTTGACAGCAATAGATATGTCAGTTGCGATTATGGAACTCAAAATGCAACGGTGTTTCTCCTGTGGGAAAAAGGAACGGATGGCGTTTGGTATTGTACGAAAGAATATTATTATTCTGGACGAGAGGAAGGAAAGCAGAAAACGGATGCAGAGTATGCAGACGACTTGGAAAATTGGCTGGATAAGATGGAAATTCGCGCAATTATAGTGGATCCTGCGGCTGCTTCTTTTATTGCGGAATTGCGAAAACGTGGATTCAAAATCATAAAAGCCAAAAATGATGTAGAGGATGGAATTCGATTGGTAGCAACCAAATTGAATTTGCAAAAAATTGTATTTTCAACGGCGTGTATAAATACAATTAAAGAATTTGCATCTTATATTTGGGACAAAAAAGCTGCTGAAAACGGAGAAGACAAGCCAGTGAAGCAATATGATCATGCGATGGACGCTGTACGATATTTTGTATATACAATACTTGGGGAGCGACCACGGCTGAACAGAAAGGTGAAAGGAGGGATATAGAAGTGCGAACGAATTTGTATAGGCTGCCGTCGGAAGAGACGCTGACAGATGCCAAATTGAACGAATTTATCATGCGGCATTCCGGAGAGTGCGCATTTAGATACAGCAGGCTGCAGGAGGCCTACGAGACGGATTACCCGATCCTGCATGAGCCGTTAAAGCCCAAGTGGAAGCCGGACAACCGGATCATGGTCAACTTTGCGAAATACATTGTGGATACGATGAACGGATTCTTCATCGGGCATCCGATTAAGCTGCTGGTCGATGATGGGAACGAAGCGGTTGAAAAATATGTTGAGTTCCTGGATCAGTACAACGACCAGGACGATAACAATGCAGAGCTGTCTAAAATCTGCAGTATCTTTGGCAAGGGTTATGAAATGTATTATGTGGATGAGAATGGGAATATCGGTATTACATACCTGAGCCCGCTGGATGCATTCATGATCTACGATGATTCTGTGCTGGAAAGGGAACGATATTTCGTGCGGCTGTATTACGATTCGAATCAGATCCTTCATGGAAGCGTATCGGACGAGACGAAGGTCCGCTGGTTTACAATCAAAGGAAAATTGCTCTGGGATGCAGACGAGAAGATACACGGCTTCGACGGCGTTCCGGCATCGGAGTACGTAGAAAACAAGGAGCGTATGGGAATCTTCGAGCCGGTCCTTACGATGATTAATGCATACAACAAGGCGATCAGCGAAAAAGCCAATGATGTTGACTATTTCGCGGATGCCTATCTCAAGGTTCTTGGTTCCAAGCTGGAAGAAGACGATGTGGCGCATATCCGGGATGACAGAATCATTAATTTCGACGGGGACACCGAACGGTTGATTGTCGAATTTCTTCAGAAACCGGATGGTGATACCACGCAGGAGCATCTGATCGATCGCCTGGAAAAGCTCATTTTCCATATCAGCATGGTGGCCAATATCTCGGATGAGAATTTTGGCACCAGTTCCGGCATCGCCATGAAATATAAGCTGCAGGCAATGAGCAACTTGGAAAAAACGAAAGAGCGGAAATTTACCAGTGGAATGAACCGGAGGTATCGTCTGATTTTCTCAAATCCGGTCTCAGGAATGAAAAAAGATGACTGGGTGAAGATCCATCCACATTTTACGCCGAACTTCCCGGCAAACCTGCAGGAAGAGGCAGAGATCGCGAAGAATCTGGAAGGCGTTGTCAGCCAGGAAACACAGCTCGGCGTGCTGTCAATCGTGGATAATGTGCAGAATGAAATCGAGAAAATCGATGCAGACCAGGATAAGGTGAGAGCGGATCCGGTAATGGAGCAGATGTTTGGCGGCGGTGGACAGGATGACGAGTAAGGAATACTGGAAGAAGCGTGAGACGGAGCATGCCAGGCAGAATAAGATGTCTGAGCAGGTTTATGCAGAAGAGATCCGAAAGACCTATGCGTATATGGCAGACCAGATCCAGAAGGAGATCGATGGATTTTATACAAAGTATGCCACAAAAGAGGGAATCTCACTGGCGGAGGCAAAAAGGAGAGTTTCCAAGCTTGACATCGAAGAATACGGCAGGAAAGCGGCGAAATACGTCAAGGAAAAAGATTTTTCCGACCAGGCGAATGAAGAGATGCGGCTGTACAATGCGACCATGAAAATCAACCGTCTGGAGCTGCTGAAAGCCAATATCGGGCTGGAAATGGTATCCGGCTTCGACGAACTGCAGAAATACTTTGACAAGACGCTGACACAGCAGACAATAGAAGAATTTCGCAGGCAGGCGGGCATTCTTGGCAATTCCGTGCAGGAAAATGGGAAAATGGCGCGGGCAATTGTCGATGCGTCATTCCATAACGCCACTTATTCCGATCGAATCTGGATGTATCAGGATATGCTGAAAGCAGAGCTGGACAAGCTGCTGAAAACAGGGCTGATCCAGGGCAAGAACCCGCGGGAGCTTGCGGTGCACCTGCAGAAACGCTTCGGTGCAAGCCGGGAGGATGCAGAGCGGCTCATGGTCACGGAGCTTGCCAGAGTCCAGACAGAAGCTCAGAAACAGTCCTATATCCGAAATGGATTCGAAGAGTATACATACGTTGCCTGCGGGAATGCAGATGTCTGCGAGCGGTGCCAGGCGTTGGACGGTAAGCATTTTAGGGTGCAGGATATGATGCCAGGGACAAATGCGCCGCCGATGCATCCGCGATGCCACTGCTCTACGGCGGCCTATGAAGACAGCACAGAGTATGAGAAATGGTTGGAATTTCTGGAGCAGGGTGGTACCACAGAAGAATGGGAAGCTTCGAAAAACAGAAAGGCGAGATACAAAGACAACGAAGGCATATTCCAAACATTGGATGGCAGATCAAAGGGGCGAGACGTTATCAAACCTCGAAATATCATGAAAGAAATGAAAAAGTCCAGCATCGGAACGGAAATGTTGGAATATCTTCAGGAAAATGATATTCAAATAAAGGTATGGTACGGAGTTGATGTCGACGAGGGACTGGATGGACTTTTCGAAGATGGTGAAATCAACATTTATGCTGATAACACCAAAACGGTTCGTGAGACAGCTATTACAGTGATTCACGAGGCTACACATGCCAAAATCAACAAGCCAAACACCAAAAATCAAGAGTTACAATGTTATATGAATGAGTACAGACATCAAAACATCGAATTGACAGAAAAAGTTGTCCAGGATATAATTAATCATATAAATGATAAATATCCGAATCTGAAATGGGAGTGATTGTTTATGACGAATACTCTGAATATTCCACCTCATGAGAGAGTAAAGCTCTTGAGAAAAGGCGAAAAAGTTTTGTGCAAGAAATGCAAAAAAGGCATTATGATTCCAGTTGGCGACCGCGAAAAAACAAATACTTTTTACTGTGATTCTTGCAAGAATCAGTTAATTATCAACTGATGATAAGGAGACAGGGCAAATGGCTCAGAATGATTATTTCGTGATTGTATACCAGGTACTGAAATATCTGTATGAATGCTTGAAAAAGGGCGAAAAACCAGAAGCGTGTTACCTTACAGCATCGGCTTATAATATTCCTGAGAATTATTGGCAGTATATCATTTTAAGTCTGATTACAGAAGAATATGTAAAAGGTATTGCTGTTAATCATACGAAAGATGGCGTGCTTTTAGGCGATCTGCCTGATGCCATTATCACGCCAAAAGGTATTTCTTATCTGTTTGAAAATTCGTTGATTGAAAAGGCAAAAAGGACATTGAAAGATGTAAAAGAGATGGTTCCGTTTGTATAATTAACCACCAGTCGAGAGGCCGGTGGTATTTTTATGCCCATTTTTAAAGAAAAGAGGATTTGAAAATGAAGTTTGAAGAAGCATTGAAAGTGATGAAATCTGGAATTAAAGTGAAATTACCGTCTTGGGGAGGATATTGGTACTGGAATCCGAAAAAAGAAACCATCATTATGCATACCAAAGACGGGAATGAGATGGACATCAGAGAGACTCAGGTGGTCGAATATACGGTAGGCAACATTCTTTCTGATGAATGGATTGCTGCAGATGAGAGCAATTGTCCGCAGCTCGGAGGAGAAGCAGCCTTTTCTTTCGGTGAAGCAATTAAGTACCTGAAAAGAGGATTCAAAGTAGCACGTAAAGGCTGGAACGGGAAGAAACAGTATATTCAGCTCGCAACCGGAATTTCCTACAGAACTGCAGATGATCAGATCGTAAATTGTGAGCATGATGCAATCGGCAATATGGCGGTAGCTTTCGTTGGAACTTCTGGCGTGCAGATGGGGTGGCTTGCATCTCAGGCGGATATGCTTGCGGAAGACTGGATTTTTGCGGAGGCGTAAGTGATTGAAGTATCTGTTCGCGAGAACGAAATTAAGGTATCCGGTCATGCAATGTATGCACCGAACGGGCAGGATATTGTCTGTGCAGGCGTTTCCAGCCTCGTGCGGACGCTGATCCGCTCGATTGAGGACCTGACAAGGGATGAAATAGAATACGAAGTATCGCCCGGATGGGTTGATATACAGTATGGGAATCTATCGGAGAAAGCAAAAACTCTGGTGGATTCCTTTTTTGTCGGCGTCTGCTTGATGGCCGATGAATTTCCGGAGCATGTCCGGATCGTGTAACCGATGTGACCGAAATGTCGTTAAACTATGATTCTGGAGCAACGGCACGGGGCTTTTATAGAACGGGACGGGGCAGAAAGGACCGAACATGAAGTATAAAAACAATCGTTGGAGAATCCCAATGATCAACCTGCAGTTATTTGCAGATGGCGAAGGAGACGGCAGCGGAGCCGGAGACGGAAACGAGGACGGAGCTGGAGCAGGTTCTGAAAATAGCGGCAATGAGATGTCATTTGATGATTTTCTGAGGCAGGCAGAGAATCGAGCGGAGTTTGACCGCAGGGTCAATAAAGCGGTAAACACAGCAGTGACCAAAGCACAGGAAAAGTGGCGGGCACTGACTGATGACAAGCTTTCAGAGGCGGAAAAGCTCGCGAAGATGACAAAAGAAGAGAAAGCGGAGTACAAAAACCGTAAGCTGGAGAAAGAACTGGCGGATCTGAAACGGCAGAATGCACTTTCGGAGATGTCAAAAACAGCCAGAAAGATGCTGACAGATGAAGAAATTAACATCCCGGATGAACTTCTGACGCATCTGGTATCTGAAAGCGCTGAGGATACCAAGACGGCGGTTGAAACTTTCACGAAAATGTACAAGGATGCAGTGCAGGCAGCCGTAAAAGATGCCCTGAAGGGGAATGCACCAAAGGGCGGATCCGGCGGAAAAGGCGCTGTGACGAAAGAGCAGATTCTCGCAGTCAGCAACCCGATCGAACGGCAGCGGCTGATTGCGGAAAATATCGCATTATTTCAGTAGGAGGAAAACAGCATGCATAAAATCGGAAAATTAGGACTGCAGGTATTTGCGGCACCGGATAACATGACAGGTCAGGAACAGATCCAGGTAAAAGCCCGTGAGATTGACTTTGTAACATCTTTCGGCAAAAACATCCAGGCACTGCTTGATGTTCTGGGCATTGCCCGAATGATCAAGAAGGACAACAATACTATTTTAAAGACCAAAAAGGTAACAGGAACCCTGCAGTCCGGAGAGGTGAAAGAAGGAGAAGAAATTCCATACTCCCGGTACGCTGTAGAAGAGATTCCGTTTGATACCATCCGTATTGAAAAATATCGCAAGGGAGTAACCTTGGAAGCAATCGCAGAAAAAGGATACGATGCTGCAGTGCAGGATACCGATGAAGAGTTCAAAACCGATCTGCAGAATGTTGTCATGGACAAACTGTATACACAGCTGAAAGCAGGATCGTTGACTGGCCACGAAAGTACCTGGCAGATGGCGGTTGCTATGGCGATCGGAAAAGTCAAAGATAAATTTAAAAAGATGAAAAGAACAGCCACCGGCGTAGCAGTGTGGGTGAATACGTTGGATGTGTACAAATATGTTGGTGCTGCGGATATTTCCCTGCAGACTGCCTTCGGATTTGAGTACATGAAAAAGTTTCTGGGCGCAGAGGTTGTGTTTGTAAGCTCTGAAATCCCGGAAAACGTTGTTATTGCAACTCCACTCAATAACATCGTCGGATATTACATCGATCCAGGCGACTCTGAGTTTGCAAAGGCCGGTCTCAGTTACACAACAGACCCAACCACTCATTTCATCGGCTTCCATGCACAGGGTACCTATGAGAGAGCAATTTCGGATCTGTACGCTATTATGGGTCTCAGAATCTTCTGCGAATATCTGGATGCTATCGCCTATATTTCCGTTGGTAGATCTGATGCGCAGACGCTCGGAACTCTGAATGTAACATCTGAAGCAGGAACAGAAGATGGAAAGACTAAGATTTCTGTAAAAGAGCAGATCATGTCTGTGAATAACTATTGGAAGTACAAAGATGCGGCATCCGCAACTACCGTGAAATACGGCGATGATGTGAAGAACTGGAGCAAATGGGATGGAGAGTCCGAGATCGCATCTACAGCAGGGCATCAAATTACGCTGGTTGAGTGCGACCAGAACTACAAAGCAGTTCGTTCCGGCGATGTAACAGTAGCTGTGAAGAGCTGAGAAAGGGTGATGGTATATGTACAGAGTAATCGAGTATTTTACTGATTTGCAGGACAATGACCATGAATACAGAGCAGGCGATACCTTCCCGCGTGAGGAACTCAAGGTATCCGAAGCCCGCCTGGCAGAGCTTGCATCTGCTGAAAATCTGCGTGGTATCCCACTGATTGAGCTGGTGGAGCCGGAAAAGGCAGGCAAAGGGAAAAGCAAGAATAAGGCAGTAGATCCTTGACGGAGTAGGAGGCGGCCTATGATCGAAGATCTGAAACTGCTTCTTGGGATGGAAGATACAGACAAAAAGACAGAACAGCAGTTACAGCTGATTCTGAATGCCACGAAACAGCGGCTGAAATTTCTTCTTGGCGGTCTGGAGCCGCCGGAAGAGATGGAATACATCATATTGGATGTTTCGGTCATTCGATTCAACCGGATCGGCTCGGAAGGGCTCTCCTCTCACAGTGTTGAGGGCGAGAGCCTTTCCTGGTCAGAAAATGATTTTGCCGGGTACATGGATGATATTCAGTCCTATCTGGACAGCCAGCGGGAGGCAAGAAAGGGAAAGGTAAAGTTTCTGTGAGATATGATACACCAGTTTTCTTCCAACGGGTCCTGCCGGGCGAATATGATTCGAAAACCGGAAACTATGCTGCAGACCAGGTCACAGAGGTGCAGAAAATGGCTTCTGTGATGGATACGAGAGCAGAGATCATGCAGATCGTATACGGAGGAATCCGTCAGGGCAGCGTGACCGTACAGCTTCAAAATCATTACCAGAAACCGTTTGATCGGATCCGGATCGGGAACACAAACTATAAAGTGGACTATACGCGGAAACTTCGCGTGAAACAGACTTTTATTTTATCGGAGGTGGTCTGATGCCGAAAATCAAACTGGAAGGAATGGAAAAACTGCAGGTCAAATTGAAGAAAAACGTGCAGATGAGCGATGTAAAGCGGGTTGTAAAGGAAAATGGAAAATCTTTACAGGAGGCGGCACAGAGAAAAGCACCAGTAGATACCGGTACGTTGAAACGGAGTATTGGTCTTGAGATCCGGGACGGAGGTCTTACGGCCGAGATAGAGCCGACAGCAGAGTACGCAGCATACGTGGAGTATGGAACCCGTTATATGAATGCGCAGCCATACATGCGGCCTTCCTACACGGCTCAGAAAGGGAAGTTCAAATCCGATCTGAAAAAGCTTACGAGGTGATACCATGGATCCACAACAGGAATTATTCAGTGCATTACTTCTGGAATTGAAAAAACAGTATCCGGACAGTGTGTATGACACGTTTTTACCGCCGGAAGGCACGCCATATCCGTTTATCTATCTGGCAGACAGCGTTTTAACCGACAAAGCCAATAAAACGGCTGTGTTCGGCAACGTAAGCCAGACAATCCACGTCTGGCACGATAATCCGCGGCAGCGCGGCATAGTTTCACAGATGCTTCTGCAGATCAAGCAGATTTGCAGACATCTGGAGCACACCGGCAACTTTTCCTGGTCCGTGCAGGACTTAAATCAGAGAATATTGCCGGACACAACCACCAATCAGCCACTTCTTCACGGTATCGTGGAAGTGACTTTTTTATTCAGTTAGGAGAACAGCATGAGAAAAACAATTGATTTACAGTTATTCGCAGATGCGGTACGTGGTAAAAAGATCGTTTATCTGTACCGTCTAAAAAAAGATGCGGCTAAAAATGCAGCTACAGCATTAGCGTTTACGACAGAGAACGGCAGAACGACAAGCAAGGATGCCGATACCACAGAGACAAAGGATGGCACGATCCGTACCCCGGGAGCAGCCGAGGTTGAGATTACGGCAACCAGTATTCTTGCCAAGGGCGACACACTGATCGATTCTCTTGAAGATGCCATGATCAATGATGAACTGGTCGAGATCTGGGAAGCAAATCTGGATGATCCAGCAACCAGCGGAAGCAATAAATTTAAAGGAAAATACTTCCAGGGCTATGTGACGGAGGTAGAAAAGACTTCAAACGCCGAAGATATGGTGGAGGTGTCTCTTACCTTTGGTGTCAATGGAACCGGTCAGAAAGGTGATGTAACCGTAACGACCGCGCAGCAGGAAATAGCAGCTTACGTATTTACAGATACGACAAAAACAGGAGCGTAAAAGTGTTGAGGGCGAGAAATCGTCCTCTTTTTGAATAGTAAAGGAGAAAAACGATATGGAACTTACAATCAACGGACAGGTGTATCAGTTTAATTTTGGCATGGGATTCCTTCGTGATGTAAACAAAAGAATTCAGGTGCCAGTTGACAATTTAAAAGATGTCAGCAAAGGAATTGGTCTGAAATATATGATCGGCAGCGTCATGGATGGAGAGGTGGAGCCACTTGTAGATCTGCTGGATGCAGCAAATCAGGGGCAGACTCCGAGAGCTACAAAAGAACTGCTGGATGATTATATTGATGATCCGAAAACAGACATCGATAAACTTTTCGAGGATACACTGGGTTTCTTAAGGACAGCCAATGCTACGAAGAAAACCGTCGCGGAAATCGAGAAAGCAGTGGCAGCGGAGAAAGAACGTCAGGAATCTTTGAAGAAAGCACTGGAGGAGTTTCAGAAAAAGGCTCAGGACGAGAAGAAACAGTAGATTTCGAAAAAGTTTATCACGATGTTGCTGTGAACTGCTTTCGGTACTTCAATTTTACATCGTTCGAACAGGTGGATCGCCTGACAGTAGCTCAGTATAACGTCATGATGGAGGCACTGGAGCTGAAAATGTTTGACCGAAATTTCGAAGCACACAGACAGGCATATCTTGATTTTGCTGTGCGTGCAGAGCGAAAATCCGGCAAAAAGACAGTTCCGGTCTATAAAAAATTCCAGAAATTCTTCGATTATGAGCGGGAACTTGAAAATTTGAAAAAAAAGAGAACAAAAAAGACAGATCCTCGTTTTGTTGGACTTTCGAAGCTGATCAAGAAAGGAGATGGTGAAAACGGCAGAATCTTATAGCGTAAAAGCGGTTCTATCAGCGGTAGACAGCAATTTCTCTTCGACGATGAAATCGTGCAGCGATACAGCAGAACGGCTACGCAGTACCATATCCAGTGGACTTGGATTCGGCGCAATGGCGGCAATTGGTGGAAAAGCAGTTACAGCAGTTGGAAGTGCGCTTAAAAGCGTAACAACAAACGCGGTAAGCGCAGGTATGAGCTTCGAAAGTACAATGTCTTCCGTTGCAGCCATCTCTGGGGCTACAGGGTCAGATTTTGATAAATTGTCAGACAAAGCAAAACAGCTAGGTGCTTCCACGAAGTACACATCCAGTCAGATAGCTTCTGCGATGGAATATATGTCGATGGCGGGCTGGAAGGCGGATGAAATGCTATCCGGTATGGATGGCGTTATTAATTTGACTATTGCATCTGGCGGTGATCTGGCGAGGGCATCCGATATCGTTACGGATGCATTGACTGCATTCGGAAAACAGGCCAAAGACAGCGGAGAATTCGCCGATGTATTGGCGACCGCTTCTGCCAATGCGAACACGAATGTCGATTTGATGGGCGAAACCTTCAAATATGTCGGCTCTGTAGCTGGCGCAATGGGTTACTCGATTCAGGATATAGCTCTTGCGACTTCTATAATGGCGAATAGTTCTATCAAAGGAAGCGCCGCCGGTACGGCACTTCGCGCCACGATTACACGTATGGCAAAACCGACGGAAGAATCTAGCATGGCAATGTCTGCATTAGGCCTTAGCCTTACTGATGCTAACGGAAATATGAATTCCTTTGCCCAAATTATGAAAGATATGCGAAAAGGCATGCAAGGGTTGACTGAGGATGAAAAAGCATCTTATGCGGCTATGCTTGGTGGGCAGGAGGCAATGTCTGGGCTTTTAGCGATTGTTAATGCAAGTGATGAGGATTTCAATAAGCTTTCTGATGCGATCAACAATGCATCTGGAGCAGCAGAGACGATGGCAAGCATCAAAGCGGATAATCTGCAAGGTGCTGTTGATAAGCTTAAGTCTGGAATTGAAGGTATTGGAATAACCGCGTTTGAACAGGCAAAGGGAAAACTCAAAGAATTTGTAAAGAATATTACATCCGAAATAAGTGACGCCAATAAAAAGTTGGCTGATGGAAAGTACATTGAAAAAGCAATTCAGTGGGTTGAAAAGCTTGGATCAGCGTTTAAAAATGGCGGTTTGGAAGGCGGGCTGAAAGAAATTGGAGGCCTTCTGGATGGAACCGGCGAGAAGGTAAAAGCTCTTGGAGCAGTTCTTGGAACTTTAGGTGTTGTTACCAAAGCAAGCGATTTTTTCCAGAGCAATACATGGAAACTGGTATCCACAGGTATTGGAGGCATAAACAAAACCCTAAAAGAGACACCACAATGGGCAAAAAATGCTGGAAAAAGCCTTGGAAATGTATTTAGTAATTCGAAGCTTGGCGGAATATTACAGTCTGCAGTTGGAAAAATAAAAAATCCATTTAAAGATATTCTGGATGCCGCCACATTAGATGGTGCCAATGGGATACAGAAAATTGGTGTGTTGGGCGGAAAAGTTGTACAGACAGTTACATCAACCGTACAGACGGTTGGAAAATTGATTTTTGGTGTTGGTTCAAAGATGTTTAGCGGCTTGAACCAGATCATGGGGCTTGCAATGAAAGCATTGATGCCAGCAGCTTTGATTGCTGTCGTACTCGCCGGGCTTGGACTGCTCTATCAGACTTTTGGGTCACAGATCGATAGTATTTTGCAACTGGCACAGACACAGGGACCACAGTTTATCACGAATTTGGTCAATGGAATGGCCAGCAGGCTGCCGGACCTCATTCAGCAAGGTGGACATCTGGTTTCTGAATTGCTGGATACGATTACAGCCAATCTGCCAGCCTTGATTACGGGTGGCGTAACGCTGGTTCAATCTCTGGTATCCGGTTTGATCAGTGCCCTTCCAGAACTGATTCCGTCAGCAGTCAGCATGGCAACGACACTTATTACAGGAATTGCTTCAGCGTTGCCGCAGCTCATTATGACCGGCATGCAGCTTTTACTTGCATTGGCGCAGGGAATTACTGAGAATCTACCATCATTGATTGATTCTGCGCTACAGGCACTAAGTTCCTTTGCACAGGGTATTTTGCAGAATTTGCCTACCATATTGATGACGGCAGCTCAAATCATTGGAACGCTGGCGCAGGGAATTATAGGAGCGATTCCGCAATTGGTGGCAGCCCTTCCGCAGGTACTGTCCGCTATGATTGACACGATTATGGCAACAGATTGGCTGGAAGTTGGAAAACAGGTTGTTCTGGCTATTGGGGAAGGAATTTTTGGCGGACTTTCTAAGATTGGTGGAAAGATTGGAAAGTTCTTCGGTGATATCAGCGATTGGTGTACTGGAGGAGAAAAGGGTGGTAAAAGCGTAACGTCTGGTACAGTATCGGGAATTAATGCCGGAAGTTCACAGGTATCCAGTGCGGCAAATGCACTCGGAAATACCGCGGCAAGCAGTACGGCGGCTGGAATTCAGTCTGGAATTGGAAGTGTTGCTGCATCCGCCAGCAGCATAGGTGACGCGGCAATCAATGCGATTACATCCGGAATCAACAGTGGCAACGGAGCTTTGGCATCAGCGGGCACGAGTGCAGGAACAGCAGTTACAGAAAGCATGGATGCAGGGTTAAAACCATTGAATAATATTGCGTCCACATCGATGAACAATTTTTCAAGCACAATTTCGAGTAGTGGGACAAAAGCAGTTTCCAATGTAAAAAATGTTTCAAAGGCAGTGAATGCGGCGTTGAAAACGACAGAACCGGCGGCGCTTCGCAGTGGTCAAAGCGTTGGAAACAATATGGCAAACGGAATCAGGTCAAAAAGCAGTACTGTAACGAGCGCATCACGCGCACTTGCAAATGCGGCAAAGGCACCTCTGAGCAACGTAAATACTTATTCGTATGGCGCATACATCGGCATGGGTCTTGCAAATGGTATGGCAAGCCAGGTTGGACATGTAAGGGCAGTGGCGGCACAGCTTGCGGCGGCTGCAGAAGCGGCGATCCGGGCAAAAGCGCAGATCCACAGCCCATCACGGGTGACAGATAAACTCGGCAATTATTTCGGTATCGGCTGGGTCAACGGCATTATGGATCATGTGCAGGAGGCGAGGCAGGCCGCCATGGAATTGATACAGGTTCCGGAGCTTACACCTGCGCCGGAAATCGGAATGAGCCTTCGGACAGGATCTGAAGACCTGAACGACAGCTACCAGTACAGCAGTAATGGAAAATATACCATCTATGTACCCGTTAATCTGGACGGAAGAGAAATCGGAAAAGCGACCGCAACGTATACACGAGAAGAAATTGAGAAACAGGAGACAAGGGAGAACCGAAAGAAAGGCAGGAGAATGAATGTATAACTTTGTAGATACAACAGAGCGATACCCAGGGCAGAACCTGCCTTCGGAGGCTCTCATGTTTAATGGAAGTTATCTTGAGAACGTAATTCCCGGCTATCGGACACTTTATGTGTCCGGCCGGGAAATTTTGGGTACGGAGATTACAGATCTGGAAACAGGCGTGTCTGACGGTACAAAGTATCGACGAAAGCGTTATCAGCCAAGGACTATTGTGGTGGGATATCAGCTGGTAGCCGAAGATAATGCAGCTTTTCGCAGTGCTTACAACAAACTGAATGCTCTTCTGGATGCAGAACAGGCAACCCTTATTTTTGCAGATGAACCGGACAAATATTATATCGGAACAAAGCAGGGAACGAGTGAAGTGCCGGCGGGAAGAAATGCGATCACTGCGGAGCTGGAATTTTACTGCGCGGATCCATTCAAGTATTCGGTGGAAGAATTTACGGTGAATCCGACTGCGGATGACGGAAAAACGTTCATTGTGTCGTACAACGGCACTTATCGGGCCTTTCCAAAGCTTCAGGCAGTAATGCACAGTGAAAATGGAGTAGTAGGTTTTGTAAATGACTCCAAGAAAATTCTTCAGTTCGGTGATCCGGATGAGTTGAACGGAGAAACATACAAAAAAAGCGAACTGATAACAAGCTATGCTGACCAATATGTCTGGTCACAGGATGCGGCGTGGAAAGATGATACAGGGAGCAACTTCTTATACAGTAACAGCAAGACGGCTGGAAAGCTGGGTGTCATGAGCGTAGACAGCATCAAAGGTCTGTATCTGGCCAGCAGTGGATATGTAAGTCCAAACACAAACGGCTGGAATGGAGCTATGAAATCTATTGATGTGGTAGATTCCAATGGAGCAAAGGGAGCGACGCACCTCTATTGTTACATGAACAGCTGGTTTGAAACTGGTCTTATGGGGCAGACGGGCTGCCAGGCGATTGCTTTCTGCGATGCGAACGGAAAAATGATCTGCTGCCAGGAGATATACAAAACCGATACGATCGGAAACACAGCGCACATGAATATGTGGGTAGGTGGAAACAACCCGCGTATCGTCAAAACATATACTTTTGAACCTTGCCATCGAAAAGATGCAAACCCATACAGCCAAACGTATGGCGCAAGCGACATGATGAAACATGGAGAGAAAATACGTTTTTTCTGGAAGGGCAGTTATCCGGAATTTACAGTTCCAGAATTAAAAAATGTGAAAGTGGCAACAGTGAAATTGTATTTGGGACAGTGGGGAAGTCGAAATACAGGAAATCAGCTTGTCACCAGAAATTATTTCCGCGGCATCTTCGTGAGAATTGACAATGTAGAAAAATGGCGTGATATTCCGAATAAATTTTCGGTAAATCAGGTTTTGACAGCTGACTGTAGCAATGGAGAGGTCATGTTACAGGGACTTCCGAGACAGGATCTTGGTGCGTTGGGCAACGATTGGGAGAACTTTTGCCTGCAGCCTGGAATGAATCAGATCCAATGCATTGCATCGGACTGGGCAACACAGCCAACATACACAATGAAATACAGGGAGGTGTTTCTATGATTTTATATTTTGCGGACCGACATATGAATGTCCTTGGGCAGGCAAGCACAGAGCTACCGAAGGGATTGTACATTTCTGATGATCTGAAAACAGAAGAGGTGGAAGCAGGTGTTGCTACACTAGAATTTACGCTGAATTACACGGCGAGCACGCGGAATGATGCGAAACAGTATGGTTCTGTTGGCAATTATATTCTTCGGAAGAATGGCGATGAGCAGGAATTTTATACGATCATTACCAGCGAAGAAAATATTTTCAAACAGGAAGTAGAAATCTATGCCGAGGATGCCGGTATGGATCTCCTGAACGAGACAGTTGGCGAATACAAAGCAGACAAGGCATATCCAGCGAGCTACTATGTTGAAAAATTCAGCGACGATTCCGGCTTTGAAATTGGAATCAATGAGGTCAGCAATTATAACCGGAAACTGTCCTGGGAGGGTGAGACCACCGCTTCTGAGCGTATTTTGAGCGTTGCCACGCAGTTTGACGCGGAAGTTTCCTATACTTTTGAAATCGACCGGTTGAAAATCAAGCACAAATATATCAACCTGCATAAGAAGCGCGGCGTAGATCAGGGGCGAGAACTTCGGATCAACCGGGAAGTGAAAAATATCATTGTAAAAAGTTCAGTAGAAGATCTGGCTACGGCACTTTCCGTTACCGGCGGATATCCGGAAGACAGTGAAACGCCGATCAATCTGAAAGGGTATAAGTATGATGACGGTGATATTTATCTGTCCGGCAGCACGATTTATTCCCGGAGCGCGGTGGCAAAATGGAGCCGGTATCTTTCCGAGAAAGGGAATGGAACTGGGCATATCGTCCAGACGTATACTTATGATACTTTAAGCCAGTCGGAGCTGTGCAACCGTGCTGTATCCAAGTTGAAAAAGATCTATGATGCTGCGGTATCCTATGAAGTGGAGCTGGCATATCTGCCGGATGGAATCAAGATCGGCGATACAGTCAATATCGTAGATGACACCGGAGAATTGTATCTGTCCGCGCGGATCATGAAGCTGGAATCTTCCATCTGCAACGATGAGTACACAGCGACACTGGGCGAATATCAGCTTAAATCAAGTGGAATTTCCGAGAAGATGGAGAACCTGGCTGCGCAGTTTGAGAAACTGGCAAAGAACCGGACATTTTACACATGGGTTGTATTTGCTGATACAGAAACGGGCGATGGAATATCAATCAAATCTGCTGGAAAAGCATACATGGGTATTGCATACAATCGGACGACAAAGCAGCCGGTTCTGACAGATCCGAGCGTCTACGCCTGGGTAAAGGTTGTTGGAGATCAGGGAATTGCGGGGGAGCCTGGAAAAGACGGTCTGACAAGTTTTTTTCATGTGAGATATGCTGATGTTCCGAACCCGACAGCGAATCAGTTGCGAAAGGATACAGGAAAATATATCGGTACCTATGTGGACTATATACTGGAGGACAGTACAGATCCGACCAAGTACACCTGGCGAAAATTTCAGGGCGATGACGGAGAGGACGGCGCCGATGGAACCCCTGGAGAAAACGGTGCGAATGGTGAAACCAGTTATCTGCATATCGCTTATGCAACAAGCGCGGATGGAAAGACAGGCTTTTCGACAACCAACGCCGTCGATAAAACGTATATAGGCCAATACGTGGATTTTACCAAGGCTGACAGCACCAATCCGGCGAAGTATCGTTGGAGCAAATTTCAGGGGCCGAAAGGAGATAAGGGAGATCCGGGCGAGCAAGGACTGCGCGGCCTGCAGGGCGATAAGGGTGATCAGGGAATCCAGGGACCAAAGGGCGAAAGTGGCAAATCCACGTATACGCATATTGCTTATGCAAATAGCTCTGATGGAAAGGTCAGTTTCTCCGTTTCTGATTCGAATCGTGATTATGTCGGAATGTATGTAGATGAGGTCGTAGCGGACAGCACAGACCCAACGAAATATGCTTGGAGTAAGATTAAAGGTGCCGATGGTACGCAGGGAATCCAAGGAAAGCCGGGAGCAGATGGAAAAACACCGTATTTTCATATCGCTTATGCAACGAGTGCGGATGGAAAGACAGGCTTTTCTATTACTGAATCAACCGGTAAGACGTACATCGGTGTGTATACGGACTATACAAAGGCAGATTCTACCGACCCATCTAAATACAAGTGGACAAAGATTCAAGGACCGCAGGGCACGCAGGGACTGCAGGGAATCCAGGGACCACAGGGGGAGCGAGGTATTGCTGGAAAAGATGGACAGAACGGAGCTACAACATATTTTCACATTAAGTATTCTGCAGTTTCGAATCCGACGTCTGCAAGCCAGATGACAGAGGTTCCCAACACTTATATTGGTACCTACGTGGATTTTACGGAAATGGATTCAAACGATCCTGGAAAATATACATGGTATAGGCTTCAGGGGTTACAGGGCGAAAAAGGTACGCAGGGCCTTCCTGGGAAAGATGGATCGAACGGAAAAACTACCTATCTTCATATCAAGTATTCCAATGATGGGGGTAAAACTTTTACAGCGAACAGTGGTGAGACACCGGGAGATTATGTTGGAACATGTACCGATTTCAATCAGACGGATCCGACGACAGTTGGCTCGTATATATGGGCTAAAATTAAGGGAGAACAGGGTCCGCAGGGCTTGCGCGGCCTGCAGGGTGAAAAAGGTGACCAGGGAATTCAGGGACCCAAAGGCGCTGACGGAAAAGATGGAAAAACGACGTATTTTCACATCAAATATTCTGCGGTTTCGAATCCGACCTCTGCGTCTCAGATGACAGAGACACCGTCAAAATACATTGGAACGTATGTGGATTTTACACAGACGGATTCGGATGATCCGAAGAAGTACAGCTGGCAGCAGCTGGAAGGTTCGCAGGGTCCACAGGGAAAACAGGGAATTTCAGGTACCAATGGAGCAGACGGGAAAACCAGTTATCTGCACATCAAATATAGTAATGACGGTGGGAAGACATTCACCGGGAACAGTGGTGAGGATATTGGCGCTTATATCGGAACATGCGTGGACTATGCAAAAGATGATCCTACAAGTGTCGGAATGTATAAGTGGGCGAAAATCAAAGGCGAGGCTGGAGCCAAAGGTGATAAGGGCGATACTGGTGCAAGTGGAAAAGGCGTTAAATCTACTGCAGTAACATATCAGGCAAGTTCGTCTGGAACTACGATCCCTACTGGAGTATGGTCAGCAACTCCTCCGGCGACAAGTGCGGACAAACCATATTTCTGGACTCGTACGATCATCACCTATACGGATAATACAACTTCAACTGCTTACAACGTTGGTAGTACACCGGAAGGAATTGTCGTCGGCGGACGAAATTTATACAGTCTGAGTGGTTTTTCGGCTACTTTTAAAGCAAACACAACTTCATCATCTGTCAATACCATGACTGGCGTTATAAGTTTAAAGGCCTCCGGATCTGATTTATACATAGGAGACGCTCTTTATGCGGTAGGTGAACTTGCGACATCTAGGAATGGTCCGATTATGGATGTGAGTGGAGCAACAGCGGTTACATTTTCAGTAAGCAATCCTCTATTCACGAAAAATTATTATAATTTTCTCGATGAAAATAAGAAAGCACTTGCTATATATACGGCAATTGCCAATAACAACGGAACAATACCAGTTCCAACAAATGCCAGATATCTTACGATGAGATTTGGTTATGGCTCGGCTACATCTGGGACTATATATACGTTAAAAATCAAAGTCGAAAAAGGCAATATGGCCACGGACTGGACACCAGCTCCAGAGGATTATGTATCTTTTGTTGATGTTGAGTATTATCTTTCAACATCGGCAACATCACTTTCTGGTGGATCATGGTCGACCACAGCGCCGACATGGGTTAATGGAAAGTATATGTGGAGCCGTACGGTAACAACGGACGGAGCTGGTAACAGAACGTATTCGCCGAATCAAAATGGAGTTTGCATTGCAGGAGCACAGGGAGCAACCGGAGCCAAAGGTGACAAAGGAGATACTGGAGGGACTGGTGCAACCGGTAAAGGCGTTAAATCTATTGTAGAACAGTATTACAAATCAACGTCAGCAACAGCCATGTCCGGCGGATCGTGGAGCACGACTTATCCTGGGTGGGAGAACAGTAAATATATTTGGACGAGATCGGTGATTACCTATACTGACAACACGACTTCAACGACAACAGCTGTATGTGTTACTGGAGCAAGAGGTGATAAAGGTGCTACTGGAGGAACTGGTCCAACTGGAAATGGTATCAAGAGCATAACGGAGCATTATGCTGTTTCAACCTCGAATTCATCGGCTCCTACGACATGGTCAACGACTGTGCCAACGATGACTGAAACAAATAAGTATTTGTGGAATTATGAAACCATTACATATACAAATAACACCACAAATGATACAGCTAAAAGGGTTATTGGCGCTTATGGCAATAAGGGAGCCACTGGAGAAGATGGAAAAAATGGTACAAATCTATGGGTAAATCCGCTATTTGAGTCAGGAAAGCCTCAGATAACAAGGATTGATACAAGTGTCACAGCTCCAAATGGCGCGGCAGTTAATATACTTGATAGCAGAGATCATCAAAATAGCTCAACAGCTTTTCCAGTATTTCCGGGACACCAGTATCGCATAACTGTTCACCGAAAGCGGATAACGGGTTCCCTCGAATTGAACTCCGGCATATGGTACATAACGCGGACGTCTGGACAACCTTACGATACAATTGTGGTGCCGACATCAACCAAAGATCTTGGTAACAGTTGGCAGGAAGCGACATATAACTTCACTTGTCCATCAGGAAAATCAAAAGGAAGCGTATATTTTCAGATAGATCAGCAGAGAAACAATATCACAACTAAATGGTATATTGCAAATGTCATTTGTGTTGATATAACAGGCTTAAAAGGTGATACTGGAGCCAAAGGTGATAAAGGGGATAAAGGAGCAACTGGTCCTCAGGGACCACAAGGTCCTCAAGGGGTAAAAGGCGATAAAGGTCCTCAAGGTCCACAGGGCGCTGCAGGTAAGGACGCAAATCAGGTAGTGCATACGGTAAATGGAAACGGTGAGTCAAATCTTTATGTCGAATTTGCTACAATAAAGATCACAGGTTCGTATGCAAATCAGCCAACAACATTTAAACTTGGTGGCAGAGGTTTTGAGACAACAGATGTCCAGTTTAGTTTTATCTCTGCAAATAACTCAGATCCTGGATTGGATTTCCTAAGATCTTCAGGCGGATGGTCATTATGGATTTATAAAAAGACTACTTCAACGTGGGGCCTTATAACAAGATTAAATGAACCGTATGGGCAGCTGAGAGTATTTAACTATACTCAAGGTTCTGGTCCATATACAGTGACGTGGACATCAACCAAATTAGCTTCTTTACCATCTGGTTCAATTAATGCGAATCCTTTACAAGCAGCAAAAACAGCCACCAACTTTATGCAGTTTACTGATGGGACCGGATTGGAAGTTGGTAATAAAACCAGCGGATCTTGGTCTGGTTATCGGACTAAGATTTCAGCATCAGCATTTGAGATTCTTAACCGGGCAGGAACGACACTCGCATATTATGGTGATAAGTTGATACAGCTTGGAAAGAACGCAAAAGATGCGGTTATTGAGTTATGTGGCGGTGTCGGTAAGATTTTGGTTGAAACAAAATCCGGCAATGCGGCTCTGTCAATCCAGAGCGAATATGTAGATATTAAAGGTGTCCACGAATCTGTATTGGAGACATCAAGTTCTTCTGGAAGCTGTATAGCCGGAGCTGTTGACGATTCTTTTGTTGTAAATACTTACTCGGATGCCAACAACAAAGCAAACCTCGATATTGGTAACGGTAGCATTATTCTTGAATCAAAGAAGAAAGGTTATCAGGCAGAGGTCGAATTTTATGGCTGTGGCTGGTCTGGAGGAGTGTATACTGGAGCGTTCGCACCGACCAAGGCGTACTCCGAAAAGATTATGTTAGGAGATAGTGGAAGAGTATGGGAGCGTTTGATTGTTAAAAACTCCCCACAGGTCACATCCGATCGCCGCGCCAAAACAAACGTATTTCCACTCGGTGAGAGCAAGATCAATAAGACGGATATTCATTCAGAGCTGTTCGATCGCTTAAAACCAGTTCAGTATCGGATGATTGACGGTGATGGGCGCATTTGTTATGGATTCGTCGCACAGGATGTCGTAGAAGCCATGCGAGAACTAGGAATCCGAGAAGACGAGCTGGATCTGGTACACCACGACAGGAAGAACACTGAGGATGGCTATATTGATACTTATAGTATGGTATATACCAATTTGATTGCGGTAATAACGCATGAGCTTCAACTCGAAAAGCAAAGAAGATCGAACCTTGAAGTAGAGGTTGCGGATCTAAGAAGTGAACTTGAATCCATGAGAGATAATATCTCTGGAGATACAAATTAATTTTTAGGAGGACAAAAATATGGCAGTATCAGCAACTTACACAAAGGACATTCATTATTCTGGAATCATCACAGTTGATGGCGAGACTGTTGTGTCTATGGACGCCAATATGGATGCAAAACATCCGGATGTTCCAATCATCAATCGCTACATCAACAACGGTAGAAAGTATCGTGCCAATAAAAAGGATATCGATGATGTTGTTGATAAATTTGAGAATGACATCTGGACTGAATATGACAATTATGCAGCAGAAAAAACATCAGGATCGGATCAGAACACAGAGAAAAAATAACAATCAAGGGGAGGAATGATGACAAAGTTGCAGATTATCTCAAGGATCTGGTCGACAATCTATGATCTGATTTTTCTTGCCAAAGGAACGCCGACAAAGAGTTTGGAAGAAATAGAGACAGATCTTGACGTCATCGAACATGCATGCCAGAAGTACGCAGATATCGACG
This sequence comes from Blautia sp. OF03-13, assembly GCF_003460685.1. Taxonomy (NCBI): domain Bacteria; kingdom Bacillati; phylum Bacillota; class Clostridia; order Lachnospirales; family Lachnospiraceae; genus Blautia; species Blautia sp. OF03-13. The sequence goes on from NZ_QTVR01000010.1 coordinate 71,155, forward strand.
ATGATGAAATAGCGTGAAAGGAAGGAGATGCAAATGGAATTATTGATTGCTGCCGGTGTGCCGTCTGCGATCGTTGCTTTCTGTTTTTGGCTTCTGGAAAGACGTATCCAGAAACGGGCAGAAGCGGAGAAGATCGAACGGGCACGCAGGCAAAAAGAACAGGATGAGAAAGAAAAGAACCGTGAAGATCTGCAGTACATGATGCTGCGAGCTTTAGACGGCTCTCTTTGCTTATCAGAAGCAACAGCCAAAGCAGTGCAGAGGATTCCAGACGCAAAGTGCAACGGTGATATGCACGCAGCTTTAGACTATGAGCTGGAACGAAAGCACGATCTTGAAAATTTCCTGACGAGGCAGGGAGTGAATCACATCGTACATAAAGACGAACCGTAGATCCATAAAAGCGTAATCGGCTTTCTATGGTTCTTTTTATGTTTCGCTAAAATTACCACGAATACAATTTTAGATGCTCCACGCGGCTATACAAAGCTCACAAGGGTATCACAGGAGAATAAAACACAGGAGGAAACCAGAATGGAATTAATGAATGTATTATCGCAGATCCCACTGCCGGTTGTAGTTGCAGTAGTGGCGGTGCTGGTGATCGTAACACTGGTGTGCGTATATCAGTACACGAAAATGAAAGGCCTTGATGGCATCCGAGGAGATGTTTATCAGCTTATTCTCAAAGCAGAGCATGTATACAATGCATCTGGGCAGGGAGAACAGAAACTGAAATGGGTAGTACAGCAGGCGAGATCGCTGCTGCCAAGGTGGCTGCAGGTGATCGTGTCAGAAGAAATGCTCATTAAAGTAATCGAAGAATGGTTTGCAGCAGTAAAAGATCTTCTTGACGACGGAAAGGTGAACGGGTCTCGGAAGAATTGAGAACCTAAGAAAGGAGCGTTTGCGAGAAATGGCAATAGAACGGAATACAAATACGGATATCCTGTTTAACAGTCTGATGGCTGCCGGCTGCACACTTTACGGCGCGTGCGCAGCAATGGGAAATATCTATGCAGAGTCCGGAGCGAATCCCCGGAACCTTGACAATCTTTGCGAAAATAAGCCTGGATACAAATACACAGATGCCACGTATACAGAGGCGGTAGACAGTGGAGAGATCACAAGAGATCTGTTCCTGCATCCGCTGGGAGACTCCAGACAGTATGGTTACGGCTTCTGCCAGTGGACGTCCGCTGGAAGAAAAGCCGGCCTTTACGATCTGGTTAAGTCCAGAGGAGTGTCCATCGGAGATACGAAGACGCAGACAGAGTACATGCTGAGCGAATTGAAGACGAGCTATAAGAGTGTCTGGAAGGTATTGCAGACCGCAACCTCAGTGCAGGAAGCGTCCGATATCTTCCTGGTCAAGTTCGAGGCTCCAGCGAACACCGGATCAGCAGTGAAGAAAGCAAGGGCTTCTTACGGGGAGCAGTATTTGAAGATTTACCAGAATCAGAAGAAGGAGGAAAACAAAGTGAGCAAAATTGAAAATGCAGTAGCAAGAGCAGAGGCGATCGCCCTGGATGATTCGCACGGTTATGACCAGGTGGACCGTTGGGGCAATCCGAATTATGATTGTTCAGGGCTGGTAATCAGCTGCCTGGAAGCAGCCGGAATCCCGGCAAAGTCCAGCGGAGCAACCTATACCGGCAACATGCCGGACGTTCTGCCGAAAATCGGGTTCAAGGATGTTGTAAAATCCGTGAATCTGGCAACCGGTAGTGGAATGATCCGGGGAGATGTTCTGCTCGGAAATGGACACACGGCATTTTACTGCGGCAGCGGAAATCTGGTCCATGCAAGTATCAACGAAAAAGGAACGATCACCGGTGGCCAGTCTGGAGATCAGACCGGTAGAGAAATCTGCATCCGCAGCTATTACAACAAACATTGGGTCCATGTGTACCGCTATGTTGGAGGCGCAGCAACCGGTTCTGGAACTGTAAATGTAAGAAATTATCTCCAGAAAGGTGATTCCGGAGATGCAGTAAAAGAAATGCAGAAAATGCTGAATGGCTGCGGATTCGGCTGTGGAAGCGCTGGCGCAGATGGAGTTTTTGGCGGAGATACAGAAAAAGCCCTGCTGGCATTCCAGGAATTTTATAATCTGGAACAGGATGGCAAGTACGGCCAGGCATCAAAAACGAAGCTGGTTTCCGTGTATAACGGGAAGGTTTCAGCTGCTGCTCCAGAAAAGAAGAACACTCCGTCTTATATTGTTGGACATGAGTACACCTTGCAGGTAGAGCTGAAAGTCCGCACGGGTCCTGGAACGAATTACTCTGCAAAGAAACATTCGCAGCTGACGCCTGACGGTCAGAAGCACGACAAAGACAAGGATGGCTGCATTGATGCGGGAACCACCGTGACGTGCCAGGAAATCCAGCGGGTCGGAAACAATATCTGGATGAAAGCACCGAGCGGATGGATGGCTGCCTATTACGGCGGGCAGGCGTTCATTGAATAATTTAGATAAATGTACTACATATGCCCTGGGCATCTTCGGATGCCTGGGGTTTTTTGAGTTTCAAAGAACGTAAAAAGCCCCGGGAGATTCCCGGGGGCAAAAAGAAACGCCGCAGCTACGCGGCGAAAAGAATAATTCTTTTTTCTGGTCATTTTGGATGTTCTGACCATGTGTTATAATAACATGTATATAGAAGAAAAGCAATAAAAATTCCCGGGCAAATTACCCGGGAAAACATATTGTATCATCGAAATTTTTACAGTTACAACATATCATCTGGTATTGCATTCCGGTGGACCGGATGGAGAGATGGGCGCATCCATGCGGTATCTCTCTCAGCGTTTCACAGCACCGAACCGAATTGTAGCAGGGGTGTTGAATGATGTTGGGACAGAAGAACTCGCACACCTTGAGATGGTTTCAACGATCGTTCATCAGCTCACCTGCAATCTTTCTCTGGAAGAAATTCAGAACTCTGGTTTTGCCAATTACTATGTAGACCACACAGCCGGAATCTGGCCGCAGGCGGCTGGCGGAGTTCCGTTTAATTCTTGTGAGTTCCAGTCGAAAGGTGATCCTTTGACAGATTTGTTCGAAGACCTCGCTGCGGAGCAGAAAGCCCGGTCAACGTATGATAACATCCTTCGTTTGGTAAAAGATCCTGAAGTTGCAGATCCGATTCGTTTCCTGCGGGCGCGTGAAGTTGTGCATTTCCAGCGTTTTGGTGAAGCACTGCGTTCTGTACAGGATGAATTGAATTCGAAGAACTTTTATGCGTTTAATCCGTCGTTTGATGCAAAGACTTTCTGTGCGGCACCGCAGCCAGGGGCAGGTCAGGGGAATTGCTGCACAAGATAGTAAATTAAAAATCAAAGAACAGCACACCACTGGAAAATCCCATCTGAAAAACAGGTGGGATTTTTTGGGTTTACAGTAAGAAAATCTTATCCAGTCGTAAATCATTATCCCATCATAATATAGAAAAAAGACTTTCAAAAACAGAAAAGTCAGAAAGGATGTTCCATGGAAGCAATGAATTATGTAAAGCCCGAACTCATCGTCGTTGCGTTCGTGCTGTATTTTTTCGGTGTTGCTTTGCGGCAGGCGCAGGCGGTGAAGAATAAGTACATTCCGCTGATCTTAGGCGGCATCAGCATGGTGCTGTGTGCGGTTTGGGTGATGGCGACGAGTGAGATTGAGACGGCGAAGGAGGGGGCGATGGCGGTTTTTACGGCGGTCACACAGGGGATTCTGGTGGCGGGGCTGAGCAATTATGTGAATCAGATTATCAAGCAGATCCATAAGCCGGAGTGAACGGCGCTTCAAAAAATCTGTGTTATGCCGGAGCAGTCTGAACCGTCAGAAAGGGGAGAATATGAGAATTGATCGGTCGTATCTTGGCAATCAGAATACGTATGCGGAAAACAATCCCAAATGTATCGTAGTCCACAACACCGACAACTTCGCAGCAGGTGCCGATGCGCGGGCACATGCGAGAGCACAGCATGACGGGAATTTCCAGAACATTTCCGCACACTATTACGTCGATGACGGTGACACAGCCTACCAGGCGGCACCGCACAGCCGGGGGTGCTGGCATGTCGGCATTAATTACGGCGGAAAAAATCTGTTTCAGCAGTACGGCAACAAGAACAGCATCGGTGTGGAGATGTGTATGCAGGCCGGGTATAATTATGAAAAAGCATTTGAGAATACTGCGGCACTGGTGCGGGAGATCATGCGGGAGACGGGGATTCCGCTGGAAAGAGTCTATCGTCATTATGACATCTGCAGCAAATACTGTCCGAGCCAGATCATGAACCGCGGTGACTGGGACCGCATGAAGCGGATGATCGGAAGCGGTGCAGGGAGCACAGGAACGGGAACAGCAGGCAGCGGAACAGGAAAAACGTATGCGCCCGGGATCTATCAGGTGCAGACAGCGGCCCTCAACATCCGTCAGGCACCGGATGCGGACAGCAGGATTGCCGGAACGATCCGGGATCAGGGAAGCTACACGGTGACGGAAATCCAGAACACAAGCTGGGGACGGCTTCTCTCAGGGGCAGGCTGGGTTAACTGCCATACAGCGTATTGCCGTTATGCCGGTCCCGCAAAAGAAAAATCGGCAGAGACAGCAAAGTCATCCGGAAAGACAGTCGCAGAGGACGGAATCTGGGGCGAAAATCTGACGCGCCGTCTGCAGGAACTTTTCGGCACACCGCAGGATGGAAAAATCAGCAATCAGCTGGCCGTCAACCGGAAATTCTGTGATGGCATCACAGCCGCCGAGTGGGACAGTACGCCAAAAGGCGGATCGGCCCTTGTAAAAGAAATGCAGAAATGGGCATCGGCCGGCATGGACGGCTATATCGGTCCGCAGACAATCCTCGCCTGGCAGAAAAAACTCGGCACGCCGATCGACGGCACAGTAAGCAGCCCATCCGCCATGGTAAAAAAACTACAGAAGTGGTGCAACCAGAAATAGAAAAAAGAATACTCAAAGACCCGGTTTTGTGTTATACTGGAAGATAGTTTAAAATGAACAGAAAGAAAAAGAGCTTCAAAAAAAGACTCGAAGTGTCAAATGTAAAATACAAAAGAGAAAAAATAAAGGTAATTTTTGCATACAGATTCATCGGGGGGAATTGCGGCTGACAGGAGAGAACAACAGCAGATGAGAAAAAAGGCAGTAAAAAATGCAGGAATGATACGAATTTATCTGAATATGGCATGGAAACTTTTGCAGAAAAACCTGCTTAGCATCGTGATATTTGAGACGGTCTACCGCCTGTTTTCCAACCAGCTGGTTTCAAGACTCGCCAATGCGGCGATCAACTTTTCCTTAAAACAGCTGGGAACGAGTTATATGACATCGGAAAACTTCAACAAGATCATGTTGCATCCGCTGACCCTTCTGCTGATTTTTGGAATTCTGCTTGTTTTCTTTTTCTGTATGCTGTTTGAAATCTATGCTGTCATGGCGGCTCTGGAGGCCTCCTGGAAACGAAAACGGATTTCCGTTCCTGTCATGATGCTTGCCGGCGGAAGAGGAGCCGCACAGTTTGTGCGCGCCCGCCCGTGGACCTGGTTTTTCTACATGGCAGCGAGCTTCCCGTACCTTTGGCTGCACAGCAGCTACAGCGCCATCCGCAGTATGAAACTGCTTCAGGTTTCCCTGACGAAGATTTTCAATGCCTTCCCGGCATACTGGATCCCGGTGGTGCTGACGATTCTGCTTGTCGCGTTTTCGTTTGCGTTTTCCTACACCATCCCTTTCCGGTGCATGATGACGGAAAAAGAGAAAAATACCCATCTGCGGGTGCGCCAGACACTGGAAAAACGCGTGCTGCGTGAGCTTGGCATCAACGTCTCTTTCCAGGTGATGATTTTTCTGATTACGTGGGTTCTGTATCTGATTTTCGGAACGGCTGTCGTTGCCTATGCAAAGCTGGTGAAAACGCCGTCTACCGTTGTCAGTACCGTCATCGTCTACGGTGACTGGGTCAAATCGACGATGAGCCTGATCGGCGGAGCGTTCGGCCTTGTCGGAAGCATTACGTATCTGTATCTGATTTTTATCCGTTCCTCCCGAAAGGCTACCAGAAGAGCCGGACAACGAAAAAGCCGAGCTCGAAGCTGGTACGCACCTTCTGCGGTCCGGTAACGGCGGTGGTTCTCACGATCGCCATGCTGGCGGGAGAAACGGTTTATCTTGTATATGCCATGCGCGCAACACGTGCAGAGGCAACGGCTTCCTCCCAGTATATTTCGGTGTCAGCGCACCGGGGCGGAGCCAGAAAAGCACCGGAAAATACGATGAGCGCGATCAAATATGCAGTGGACAGCATGTCGGATTACGCGGAGATCGATGTACAGGAGACGAGTGATGGTGAGATTGTCCTTATGCATGACACAAATCTGAAGCGGACAACCGGTCTGAATGCCAGCATCTGGACCCTGACCTACGATGAAATCAGCCAGCTTGATGCCGGTGTACGATTCAACAAAAAATTCCGCGGCGAGCAGATTCCGAAGCTGGAAGAAGTCATCGCGTACGCGAAAGGAAAAATCAACCTGAATATCGAAGTAAAATACAACGGCCACAACCAGAATATTGTCAAAAAAGTGGTGAAAATCATCGAGGACAATGACTTTGTGGATCAGTGTGTGCTGACTTCCATGAACTACAATTTCCTCAGGCAGGCAAAGAAAATCAATCCGGATATCAAGACCGGGTATACGATGAAAATGTCGTACGGAGGCCTGGAGGATATGGACGCGGCGGACTTCTTTTCTGTAAAATATACGTACATCACAGAAAGCTTTGTAGAGCATGCGCACAGTCTTGGTAAAGAAGTCTGTGCCTGGACGCTGAATTATCAGGGAGATATGCAGCGGATGGTCAACTGCGGCGTGGACAACATTATCACGGACGATCCGGAGCTGGTGCGTAAGGTTATCCTCGGAACGACCGACCGAAATCCGGGCTTTGTCAGCCTGCTTGGCTATGCACTGAAATAAATGGAGTAAAACAATGGAGGTGGAAACTTCATGGCAGAGAAAGTAAACATGCCATCCCAGAAGAAAGAAAAGAAGAAAAAGAGGAAGAAAAAACTTCCTTCGGATTTTTATGATTATAACCTGCTGGCCTGCACCATTCTGCTGGTCAGCTTCGGACTGATTATGCTGTACAGCGCGAGCGCCTACGAGGCGGCCAGTACATTCAAGGGAAATGATATGTATTATTTCACGCATCAGGCGGGGCTTTCTGCTATTGTTCTGGTGGGGATTGTGATATTGTCGAAGTTTGTAGATTATCATAGTGTATGGTTCCAGCGGATTGCAGCACTGGTATACTGGGGAAGTCTCCTTCTGATGGCGGCGGTAAGGTTTACGCCGCTTGGTTATGAAGCCTATGGGGCGAGAAGATGGCTCCGGATCGTCGGTGTCAGTCTTCAGCCTGCGGAGATTGGAAAGCTGGGGCTGATTCTGTATTTGCCATACATTATCCTGAAGATGGGAAAAAATATGCGTACCATCCGCGCAAAAGCGATTGTCCTCGGACTTGGCGTGCTGCAGGCGCTGGCTGCGTGGATTCTGACGGACAACCTGAGTACCGCCATTATTCTGGGACTCATCGCCTGCGTCATTTTGTTTCTGGCGGACCCGGAGGTAAAATTTTATGCGCGTGTGATTCCGGGCGCGGCGGTAATTGGCGTTTTTGCGATTATCATTTTAAAAAATAATCTGCAGATCTTTGAAAGAATAGGCGGTGACTTCCGGTCGAACCGTATCTATGAATGGCTTTCCGGAGGCAGCTATCAGATTCTGCAGGGACTTTATGCGATTGGCTCCGGTGGATTTCTCGGAAAAGGACTTGGCAACAGTACGCAGAAGATTACAACAATTCCGGAAGCACAGAACGATATGATCTTCTCGATCATCTGCGAGGAGCTTGGAATATTTGGCGCGCTTCTTGTATTGCTGCTGTTTGGCTACTTGCTGTACCGTCTATTTGTGGTTGCACAGAATGCGCCGGACGCGTATGGAATGCTGATGGTGAGCGGCGTTTTTGCACATATTTCCATTCAGGTTATTCTGAACCTGTGTGTCGTTCTGAAACTGATGCCGGCAACGGGAATTACCCTTCCATTTATCAGTTACGGAGGAACATCGGTGCTCTTTATCCTGACGGAAATCGGCATTGCCCTGTGCGTCTCCCGCTTTATTGTGTTCCAGGATGGAAAGAGCGGAGAAGGAGAGGCACAGGCGGAAGAACAGTAAAAGTAGAAAAATCTATTGACAAATGCCGGAATAACAGATACACTTTTTTCGAAAGAAATACTGGCTGCCGGGTAGAGGCAGGAAGGAGCAGAACAATGTTAGAAAAGATAAAAGAAATTTTAGTAGAACAGCTCAACTGTGATGCAGACAGCATCAACGAAGATACCTCTTTTAAAGATGACCTGGGTGCAGATTCCCTGGATCTCTACGAGATGGTTATGGCATTAGAAGACGAGTACGGAATTGAAATCGACACCGACGAACTGACAGACCTTTCTACCGTCGGCGACTTTATGGAATATTTGAAACAGCACGGCGTAGAGGTCTGAAAAAGAGCATTGCCGCTGGCAAAAGTGGAAGGATGGTGCAGCTCGGAAGAAACGCCGGGCTGTTTTCCATTCTAAATAAATGGTGGAAGGGAACAGACAAAAGGATTGTTCCAGAAAAACCAGAAATCAGGAGAAAAGAAAAATGAGCAATGTAAAAACAAGATTTGCACCGAGCCCGACAGGCCGGATGCATGTAGGAAACCTGCGTACTGCCCTGTATGCGTATCTGATCGCAAAACACGATGACGGAACCTTTATGCTCCGTATCGAGGATACCGACCAGGAGCGTTTTCAGGAAGGCGCACTTGATATCATCTACCGTACCTTAAAAGAGACCGGTCTGGTACACGACGAGGGACCGGACAAAGACGGCGGCTGCGGCCCGTACGTACAGAGCGAGCGTAATGCAGCAGGTCTGTACCTGAAATACGCAAAACAGCTGGTAGAGCAGGGTGACGCTTATTACTGCTTCTGTGACGCAGAGCGCCTGAGCCAGTGCAAGCGTAACGTAGGCGGAAAAGAAATCTCGATCTACGACAAACACTGCCTTGGTCTTTCCAAAGAGGAAGTGGAGGCCAATCTGGCAGCCGGCAAACCGTACGTCATCCGTTTCAATATGCCGACCGAAGGAACCACAACCTTCCACGATGAGATCTACGGAGACATCACCGTAAACAACGAGGAGCTGGAAGACCTGATCCTGATCAAATCCGACGGATATCCGACCTACAACTTCGCAAACGTCATCGACGACCATCTGATGGGTGTAACCCACGTTGTCCGCGGTAATGAGTATCTGTCCTCATCCCCGAAATACAACCGTATTTACGAGGCATTCGGCTGGGAAGTTCCGGTTTACGTACACTGTCCGCTGATCACCAACGAGGAGCATCAGAAGCTGTCCAAACGCTGCGGCCATTCTTCTTATGAAGACCTGATCGATCAGGGCTTCTTAAAAGATGCCATTGTCAACTTCGTAGCCCTTCTTGGATGGAGCCCGGAAGGAAACCGCGAGATCTATTCTCTCGAGGAGCTGGTAAAAATCTTCGATTACCACCACATCAGCAAATCTCCGGCCGTTTTCGATATGACAAAACTCCGCTGGATGAACGGCGAGTACATGAAGGCAATGGACGACGAGAAGTTCTATGAGATGGCGCTTCCGTATATCCAGAAGACAGTCCACCGTCCGCTCGATTTTAAGAAAATTGCAGCCATGGTAAAAACAAGAATCGAAGTATTCCCGGATATTGCAGACCTCATCGACTTCTTCGAGGAAGTTCCGGAGTACGACGCTTCGATGTACACTCACAAAAAGATGAAGACAAACGAGGAGACCTCCCTTGCGCTTCTTCAGGAAGTAAAACCGCTGCTGGCAGCGCAGGAAGATTTCAGCAATGATGCTCTCTTTGAGATGCTCAGCGCATTCGGAAAAGAAAAAGGATACAAGACCGGTTATATTATGTGGCCGATCCGTACCGCTCTTTCCGGAAAACAGATGACACCGGCCGGCGCAACGGAAATCCTTGAGGTTCTGGGAAAAGAGGAGTCTCTTGCCCGCATCGACAAAGCGATTGAGAAATTATCCAAATGATATATAATGATTCACAAAAAAAAGCGGTGATGCATACCACCGGCCCCATGATGGTCCTTGCCGGACCGGGGTCGGGGAAAACCGCAGTGATTACGGGGCGGACCTGCCAGCTTGTAACGAGCGGCATTTCCGCCTCTCGTATTCTTGTCGTAACATTTACGCGTGCAGCGGCAAAAGAGATGAAGGAGCGGTATTTAAAGGCGATGGGAAAGACGAGTACCCAGGTCACCTTTGGAACGTTCCACGGGGTATTCTACGCGATTCTGCGCCATACGTACCGCATGTCCGGCAACAATATTTTAAGCGAGGAAGAGAAAAAGCGGCTGATGCGCGAGCTGGTCAACCACTATGCCAGAGACCTGGAGGAAGAGGATCTCGAGGAAAATCTGGCGCGCGAAATCAGCACTGTGAAGAACAATCAGATCCCGCTGGAACATTACTATTCCGCCTGTATGCCGCAGGAAAAGTTCCGCGAAATCTATGAGGCGTATGAGAAATGGCGGAAGGAGAACAAAAAACTCGATTTCGACGATCTGATGGTGCAGTGCAAACGTCTCTTTCTGGAGCGGCCGGAGGTCCTCCGCGCCTGGCAGCACAAATTTCAGTATATCCTGATTGACGAGTTTCAGGACATCAGCCCCGTGCAGTATGAGATTGTGCGGATGCTGGCGCTGCCGGAAAATAACCTCTTTATTGTCGGGGATGACGATCAGTCGATTTATCAGTTCCGCGGGGCCAAGCCGGAGATCATGCTGAATTTTCCGAAAGATTACCCGGGCGCGGCGCAGGTAGTGCTCGATAAAAATTACCGTAGTACGGAATTTATCGTGAAGCGGTCCCAATGCCTGATCCACCACAACAAAAAGCGGTATGAAAAGGCGATTTCCACCGACAACGAGAAAGGCGCTCCAGTTGCAATCCGGGGATATAAGAACCCGCGCGAGGAGATGCGTGCCGTTGCCGAGGAGCTGCGGGAGGCGGAGAAAAACGGCTGTCCGTATGAAGAGATGGCGCTTTTGTTCCGCACGAATCTTGGCTGCCGGACAGCAGTAGAGGAACTGATGGAAGCACAGATCCCGTTCCAGATGCGGGATGCCCTGCCGGATCTCTATGACCACTGGATTGCGAAAGATCTGCTGACGTATCTGAATCTTGCGATGGGAAGCCGGAAGCGCGGCGAGTTTTTAAAGATTGCCAACCGCCCGAACCGTTATCTGTCGCGGGATGCCTTTGAGGAGGCGAATGTTTCGTTTGATGCACTTCTGGAATATTACGAAGAAAAAGACTGGATGTGCCAGCGGATCCGCAAACTGGAGCAGGATATCACGACACTGACGCATTTATCGCCGTTCGGCGCGGTCAATTACATCCGCTATGCGATCGGCTATGAACAGTATGTGAAGGAATATGCTGCATACCGCCATCTGAAAGAGGATGATCTGATTTCCGTTTTGGACGAGCTGCAGGAGGCGGCAAAGAGCCAGAAAAGCATCGAGGGCTGGTTTGCACATATTGAGGAATACCAGCAGAAGATGAAGGAAAAACAGAAGCAGCGCGCAGAGAGTGCGGAAGGAGTTATAGTTTCCACCCTGCACAGCGTCAAGGGACTCGAGTACGACAAGGTCTATCTTCTTGACGTCAACGAGGGCGTAATGCCGTATCAGAAAGCAGTCCTTGCGGAGGCGATCGAGGAGGAGCGGCGGATGTTCTACGTCGGAATGACGCGCGCCCGGAAAGAGCTGACGCTCTGTTATGTGGAGGAACGGTTTGAAAAGAAAGTCGAGCCGTCCCGGTTCCTGGACGAGGTGATCCAGTAAATTTGTACTGTTGTGAAAGATGTTGAAAATAAATTTACTAATTGATAAAATTTTAACAAATAATACATTGACAAAGTTTTAACAATGAAGTATAGTAATGACTGTAAGCGGGAACAATAAGATGACCGCAAAGCGAGGAGGAAAAACATTATGAAAATTTTATTTTATGATACCCAGAACTACGACAGAGAATCTTTCGACCGAACCAAAGAGCAGTTTCCAGAAATTGAAGTGGAATATTTAAAAACCGGCCTTGCTGCAAGAACCGCTTCCCTGGCAAAGGCTACGATGCCGTGTGCGCCTTCGTAAACTCCGATGTCGGAACAAAAACCGTAGAAGCACTGCATGAGGCAGGCGTCAAGCTGATCCTGATGCGCTGCGCAGGCTTCAACAACGTAGATTTAAAGACAGCTGCAAAATACGGCATTGATGTACGCCGTGTACCGGGTTACTCCCCGGAGGCTGTAGCTGAGCATGCGATGACACTGGCCATGACGGTCAACCGCCACATGCACAAAGCATATACGAAAGTAAGAGAAAACGACTTCAGCCTGGGCGGACTGATGGGATTTAACTTCTATCAGAAGACCGCCGGAATCGTCGGAACCGGAAAAATCGGTGCGGCTATGGCAAGAATCTGCCGCGGTTTCGGCATGAAAGTCATTGCTTACGATGTGTACCAGAATGAATCCTTAAAAGATTTTGTTACGTACGTAACTCTTGATGAATTGCTGGCACAGAGTGATCTGATCTCCCTGCACTGCCCGCTGATGGACAGCACATACCACATGATCAACCGCGAGAGCATCAAAAAGATGAAAGACGGCGTGATCCTGGTCAATACGTCCCGCGGAGGTCTGGTAAAGACAGACGACCTGATCGAGGGAATCCGTGCAAGAAAATTCTTCGGCGTCGGCCTTGACGTATACGAGGAGGAAACCCCGAACGTATTCGAGGACCGTTCCGATGAGATTCTGGAGCACTCCACCACAGCACGTCTCCTGTCCTTCCCGAACGTTATGATCACTTCACATCAGGGATTCTTCACCGAGGAAGCACTGCGTGCGATTGCAGAGACCACACTGCAGAATGCGCTGGATTTCGAGGCAGGAAAAGAGACCCCGAACATTGTCCGTGCATAATGGAAATCCACTAGAAAACAGTTATCTTATAAGAGAACAAGAGACAACCCATTTTCGGCGGGTTGTCTCTTTTAAATTATGAGAAAATAGTGTATGATGGTAGATAGCAGAAAAAACGGCCAGAGAAAAACACTGGCCGGATACAAAAGGAGAGCAGGACTTTATGGACTGTAAAGAAGCAGAAAAATTAATACAGCCATACGTGCAGGGAAATATGCCGGAGAAAGAGATGGAACCGTTTATTTCCCATATCCGGAAATGCCATACATGCCACGAGGAACTGGAGACATATTTTATTGTGAACCGTGCGATGGCATATTTCGAGGATGACGCGCCCGATTCCTACAATCTGACAGGACTTCTGGAACGCGATCTGGAGAAAAAAGAGGAAGAAGCGAGATACCGCCGGTACAAAGATACGTTTTTTCGGGTGCTGATGCTGATTCTCGTTCTGTTTCTGGTGCTCCTGGCTCTGCACTATTTTGAAGTGATAGAATTACCCTGGCTGAAAGGATTATTATGAGTGATAAAATCGTATTACTGGACGGACACAGTATTCTGAACCGGGCTTTTTACGGCGTACCGGATCTGTCCAATGCAGAAGGACTGCACACGAACGCCGTATATGGATTCCTGAATATTCTGTTTAAAATTCTCGATGAGGAGCAGCCGCAGTATCTTGCCGTGGCGTTTGACCTCCATGCACCGACATTCCGCCACAAAATGTATGACCCGTACAAGGGAACGAGAAAGCCGATGCCGCAGGAATTGCGCGAACAGGTCCCGGTGATCCAGGAAGTGCTCGCAGCAATGGACATTGAGATTGTCACAAAAGAGGGCTATGAGGCGGATGATATCTTAGGAACGCTCGGCCGCAAATGCGAGGCGGAAGGGATGGAAGTTACGATCGTATCCGGAGACCGCGACCTGCTGCAGCTTGCAACGGACCACATTCTGATCCGGATTCCAAAGACCGTAAAGCGTGTGACGACGATCGAAAATTACCATACGGCAGAGGTGCTGGAAAAATACAGTCTTCTCCCGAAACAGATCATCGATCTGAAAGCGCTGATGGGCGATACCGCAGACAATATCCCGGGTCTGCCGGGTGTCGGCGAGAAAACCGCGACGAAAATCCTGCTGCAGTACGAGACACTGGAAAATGCGCATGCACATTTCGAGGAGATCAAACCGAACAAGGCAAAAGAGGCGATGCGTGATCATTATGATCTGGCGGAATTAAGCAAAAAACTTGCAACGATTGATACCGATGCGCCGGTGGAGCTCGACCGTGAAAAAGCGGCACTCTCGAATTTTTATACACCAAAAGCGTATGAGATGTTCAAACGTCTGGAGTTTAAAAATCTGCTGGGCCGCTTCGAGGAGACGAATGCAGAACCAGAGGATGCCGTCTTTCTGCGCACCGTAACGGATTTTTCCGAGGCGGAAGAACTCTTTGGAACCATCGCGAAGGAGGAGAAGGCAGGAGCCGCTCTTCTGACAGAAGAAACCCCGAAGGACGGACCGATGGCAGATCGGAGCCGTTCACTTGTCGGTATGGCAGTTGCGTATGGAAGCGGAGAGCCGGATGTTGTTTACTTCCCAGCAGAAGGTTTCCTGACCGGAGATTATTTAAAAGAAAAATTGACTGAGCTGCAGAAGCAGATTCCGGTTTTCTGCGTCATGGACGGAAAAGAATTTCTGAAGGATATGCCGGACGCCGATGAAGCCCATCTGTTTGATGCCGGAATTGCCGCGTATTTATTAAATCCATTGAAATCACAGTATTCGTACGATGATATCGTAAAAGAGTACGTACACCGCTATGTGCCGGCAGTGGAAGAGATCTTCGGCGGAAGCAAGATTCCGGCCGCAGGAAAGATGACGCCGGAACAGCAGGAGTCGTATGCAGGTCATCAGGCGTATGCTGTATTTGCCGCACAGGAAAACATGGAAAAGCTGCTGAAGGAGCAGGACATGTGGGATCTGTACCGGAATGTGGAGATTCCGCTGGTGTTTACGCTCCGTCAGATGGAAGCGGATGGAATCGCCGCAGAAAAAGAAGCACTTTCCGTTTACGGAGCTGAGCTGGCGGAGCGGATCGGAGAGCTGGAGGCACAGATCTACGAGGAGGCCGGCGAGGAGTTCAACATCAATTCCCCGAAGCAGCTCGGCGTGATTCTGTTTGAAAAGCTGCAGCTTCCGGGCGGCAAAAAGACCAAGACGGGTTATTCCACCGCCGCCGATGTGCTCGAAAAGCTCGCACCGGATCACAAACTCGTTGCCGATATTCTGGAGTACCGCCAGCTTGCCAAACTGAAATCGACGTACGCCGACGGTCTGCAGGCCGTGATCGGGAAAGATGGAAGAATCCATTCGACATTTAACCAGACCATCACCGCGACCGGCCGCATCAGCAGTACCGATCCGAATCTGCAGAACATTCCAGTGCGGATGGAGCTTGGCCGTCTGATCCGGAAAGCCTTCGTGCCAAAGCCTGGCTGTGTCTTTCTGGATGCCGACTATTCCCAGATTGAGCTCCGCGTGCTGGCCCACATGTCGGGCGATGAAAACCTGATCGAGGCGTACCGCGAGGCGGAGGATATCCACCGCATGACGGCATCGAAAGTGTTCCATGTGCCGCTTGAAGAGGTAACACCGCTGCAGAGAAGAAATGCGAAGGCGGTCAACTTCGGTATCGTATACGGCATCAGTTCGTTCGGTCTGGGCCAGGATCTCGGCATCAGCCGGAAAGAGGCAGAGGCCTATATCCAGCAGTATTTCGAGACGTATCCGGGTATCCATGAGTTTTTGAACCGCTGCGTAGAGGATGCCAAAGAGAAAGGCTATTCCGTGACGATGTTCGGACGCAGACGGCCGATGCCGGAGCTGAAATCGAGCAACTTTATGCAGCGGTCATTCGGCGAGCGCGTTGCGATGAATGCGCCGATCCAGGGAACGGCGGCGGATATTATTAAAATAGCGATGATCCGCGTGGCGAAACGGCTGAAAGAGGAGCAGTTAAAGACCAGACTTCTTCTTCAGGTACACGATGAGCTGCTGCTGGAAGTGCCGGAAGACGAGCTCGAAAAGGCAGAACAGATCCTGGAAGAGGAGATGACCGGGGCAGCACATCTGGCTGTCAAACTCGAGATCGATATGCACACAGGAAACAACTGGTACGAGGCGAAATAGCGCACTCATACCAGGAGCGAAAGGATACAAAAGAATGAAAGTTTTTGGAATTACAGGCGGCGTGGGCGCCGGAAAAAGCGAAGTGCTCACGTACCTTGGACAGAATTATGATGCAACGGTGATCCAGGCGGACGAGGCAGGTTACCTTGTGATGCTGCCGGGCGGCGAATGCTATGGAGAGATTGTGAAGCTGTTCGGCAGACAGATCACCACAGAGACCGGCGAACTTGACCGGAAACGGATTGCTGAGATCGTTTTTCAGGACGAAGAAAAGTTAAAAGCCCTGAATGCGATCGTTCATCCGGCGGTAAAACGGTATATCAAAAAAGCCATTGCAGCCGCGGAAAAAGCAGGGACGGAATACGTCTTTGTGGAGGCCGCACTCTTAATCGAAGAAAAATATGATGAAATTTGTGATGAACTGTGGTATATTTATGCGGATGAAGAAGTCCGGAAGGAGCGATTGATCGAAGGACGCGGCTATTCTGAGAAGAAAGTTCGCGAAATCATGGCAAATCAGCTTTCCGAGGATGAATTCAGCAGCCACTGCGATTTTGAAATCGACAACAGCGGCGATTTTGAGGAAACAAAAAAACAGTTAGACCATAGGATGAAAAGATATGAAACTTTGTAGTATTGCAAGTGGTTCGAGCGGAAACTGCATTTTCGCGGGAAGCGAGACCACAAGCCTTCTGATCGATGCGGGCATCAGCGGAAAGCGCGTGGAGGCGGGACTGGCTGTTCTCGACCGCAGCGCGAAGGAGCTGGATGGCATTCTCGTGACACATGAGCATTCCGATCATATCCAGGGTCTTGGCGTGCTGGCGCGCCGGTACGGTATTCCGATTTACGCAACGGATGGAACAATTCAGGCGATGCAGCAGACGAAGAGCCTTGGAAAGTTCCCGGAGGGGATTTTCCACACGATTCACGCGGATGACACGTTTACGCTGGGTGATATCGCCGTACATCCGTTTACGATCTCCCACGATGCGGCAGAGCCGGTCGGCTACCGCATGGAATCCGGCGGGAAATCGATTGCGATCGCGACGGACCTTGGTGTCTACAGCGATTACACGGTTCAGAATCTGACCGGGCTGGATGCCGTTTTGTTGGAGGCAAATCATGACGAGAACATGCTTGCGGTCGGACCGTACCCGTATCCGTTAAAACAGCGGATCGCCGGGGCGAAAGGCCATTTATCGAACCTGGCGGCAGGCCATCTCCTCTGCGAGATTCTGCACGACAATCTGCAGGAAGTGCTGCTCGGCCATCTGAGCAAGGAAAATAATTATGAGGCACTGGCCTTTGAAACCGTGGCCTGCGAGGTCACAACGGGTGATAATCCGTATCACTCGGGTGATTTTCATCTTGCTGTCGCTAAAAGAAGCGAAGTATCACCGTTAATTGAGGTTTAAATATACATTTTTAGAGCTACATACCATGTTTTTCGCAAGGCCGCCATTACCGGTTTTTCCGGGGCTTTGACATAAAACCAGAAAAAGGAGAATGGAAACATGAAGAAGACAATTATCACTGTCGTAGGCAAGGACACCGTGGGCATTATCGCAAAGGTATGTAATTATCTGGCAGAGAACCAGGTAAACATCGAAGACATTTCTCAGACGATTGTGCAGGGATATTTCAACATGATGATGGTAACGGACGTCTCCAAGAGCGAGAAATCCAACGCAGAGCTTGCAAAAGATCTGGAGGAGCTTGGAAGTTCCATCGGCGTTGTCATCCGCTGCCAGCATGAAGATATTTTCAATATGATGCACCGTATCTAAAGCGAAGGAGAAAAACGACATGATAAATCTGTTTGAAGTAAAGGAAACGAACGAGATGATCGAAAAAGAGAATCTGGACGTTCGTACCATTACCCTTGGAATCAGTCTTATGGACTGTATCGACTCCAATCTTGACAAGCTGAACCGCAAAATCTACGACAAAATCACGACGACTGCCAGAAATCTGGTTTCCGTAGGTGAGGAGATCGAGGGCGAGTTCGGTATTCCGATTGTAAACAAGAGAATTTCCGTTACCCCGATTGCCTTAGTCGGCGCAGCAGCCTGCAGAACGCCGGAGGATTTCGTGACGATTGCACAGACTCTGGACCGTGCGGCAAAAGAAGTCGGCGTCAATTTCCTCGGCGGCTATTCCGCTCTGGTAAGCAAAGGTATGACGACAGCAGATGAACTTCTGATCCGTTCTATCCCGCAGGCACTGGCTGTTACGGATTTTGTCTGCAGCTCCATCAACCTTGGCTCTACCAAAACCGGTATCAACATGGATGCTGTCAAACTGATGGGTGAGATCATCAAGAAGACGGCGGAGGCAAGCAAAGAGAACAACTGCCTTGGATGCGCAAAACTCGTTGTTTTCTGCAATGCACCGGACGACAACCCGTTCATGGCAGGCGCTTTCCACGGCGTAACCGAGGCGGATGCCATCATCAATGTCGGCGTTTCCGGCCCTGGTGTTGTCAAACATGCTCTGGAAAAAGTACGCGGCGAGAACTTTGAGGTACTCTGCGAGACGATCAAGAAGACCGCATTTAAGGTAACGCGTGTCGGCCAGCTCGTTGCGCAGGAAGCTTCCAAGCGGCTGAACATTCCGTTTGGTATCATTGACCTTTCCCTGGCACCGACTCCGGCGATCGGAGATTCCGTTGCGGATATCCTTGAGGAGATCGGCCTCGAGCACGCAGGTGCACCGGGAACGACAGCGGCGCTGGCACTTCTGAACGATCAGGTGAAAAAGGGCGGTGTTATGGCATCTTCCTATGTCGGCGGCCTCTCCGGCGCATTCATCCCGGTTTCTGAGGACCAGGGTATGATCAACGCAGTCAACGACGGCGCACTGACCATTGAAAAACTCGAGGCAATGACCTGTGTCTGCTCCGTAGGTCTTGATATGATCGCCATCCCGGGAGACACGAAAGCATCGACCATCTCCGGAATCATCGCAGATGAGCTTGCCATCGGTATGGTCAACCAGAAAACAACGGCAGTCCGCCTGATTCCGGTCATCGGAAAAGGCGTGGGCGAGACCGTAGAATTCGGCGGCCTCCTCGGCTATGCACCGATCATGCCGGTCAACAACTTCTCCTGCGAGGCATTCGTCAACAGAACAGGAAGAATCCCGGCACCGATTCATTCGTTTAAAAACTAAAGAGAAAGCTGAAAAGCCGGCAGTGATCCTGAATGGAAAGGATCGCTGCCGGCTTTTTTTACTATCTGCGCAAATAAAAATAGTAATTTTAAGGAATGTATAGTATGATATATTACATACTGATAATTTTACTCGCAACCCATAAAAAGTGTAAGAAAAAATGAATTATTACGGGGAACTTCAGCGATAGCAGCCGTTGTTCTAGCAATACCTCTGCGGATGTGCATGTGAAGGCCGCCATAGAAAACACAAAGTATTATTTGAACAAAAACGGCAAAATGCAGACTGGCTGGCAGAAGATCGGTGGAAAATGGTATTACATGGATAAGAACGGAGCGCTGCAGGAATCTAAATGGATCAGCGGAATTTATTATGTAAAAGTCGATGGGCAGTCCGTTCGTCTGATGAAAGACCGGAAAGCTTTCCTTCCTCCCGGTAAATCGCACGGATCGGGTTCATGATGAGGTACAAAACAGACTGTTTCCTCAGATCTTTCGGTATGACCTCCAGTGCCTCATGGAACTTGCGCCTGTAATGTACCCAGCACCCTGCGATCTTCAGATCTCCAAAATATGATGTTCCTCAACTTCGACTTTTCAGGCACAAAGCGGTAACATCTTGATATGGCATCTGGAAGCTGTTTTCATTCTTTTTGCCGATCTGTTTTTTCTTTTTGGCTGCTCTTATTGGACAGCACGATCTGTTCCATCATCAGCTGCATCTTATCATTGCGGGTCTGTGTCTGTTTTGTCAGTTCCTCCATCTGATCCTGAAGACAGAGAAACAGAAGAAAATATATCTGCCGAAAGTCCATTTCCGTTTTTGATACACATCACTGGAACTTCGGGCACAGTTGCTGTTCTTTTTTGCTTTTAACGCTAAAAGGTAATGTTTTTCTTGTGTGCAGTAAAGTGTTAGAGTATAATAAAACCAGTTTTTTTGCATAAGTTTAGGCGGAGAATCCTGCCGTAGCAGGATCCTTTCTTACGGTGTTATTTCACAGACGTAACCATAATAGTTTTACTGCAGGGGGGGATAGAAAATGAAAACAAAAGAGATTCAGGAACTCTATCAAATAAAATTACATAGTATGGACACGATCCTGCATCAGATATCGCTTATGGATCAGGTGGAAAATGAGCAGGAGCTGTCAGAAATTATTCACTCTTTGTTGCAGGCGATTGGAAACTATACAGGGGCAGACCGGGTATATGTTTTTGACTGGGAAACTGATCAGAAGGACAGTCTGAGCAATGCATTTGAATGGTGTGCCGATGGAGTGGCACCAGAGATAGATAACCTTCAGGCAATCCCGGTCAGTTCGATGCCGAACTGGGTGAAACGATTTGAAAACAAGGAAGTAATCGTGATTCATGATCTGGAAGCGACAAAAAATTCTGAACCGGAAGAATATGAATTGTTAAAAACACAGGAAATATGTTCCTTGATTGCGGTGCCGATTTATGCCAATCATCAGATGAATGGATTCATCGGGGTAGATAATCCTGATTTGAGGCAGAATGAGATTTCCATTACACTGCTGTCTGATGTTGGCGGACATCTTGGATGTGTGAGGGAAAATCTGAAAAGTACGGTACTGTTGAAAAAGGCTCTTGATGAGGCGACAAAGAGGTCAGAGATTATTGCCGCAATTGCTACGTTGTATGTAACAATCGTACAAGCCAATGTTAAAGAGCGGACATATGAGCTTTTGAAAGGCCATGACCTTGTGCAAAAAATCCTTGGACAAAAGGGGAAAATTGATGATGTTATGGAAAGACTTCCAACAGCATTTGCCGCCCAGGAAGAGAGAAAAAAATACCGGGAGTTTCTTGACTTTGATACATTGACAGAGAGACTTCGTAATACGAATTTTGTTTCGATTGAATTTATGGGAGTAAACGGAGAATGGCGGCTGGCCAGATTTATTGTAAAGAGCAGAGATGCACATGGAAACGCTGTGGATGTGCTTTATGTCGTACGAGATATTACGGAAGAAAAATCACGGGAACTCATGTATCAGAAACAGCTTAAGGAAAGCATGGAAGATGCTCATCGCGCGAATCTTTCAAAAACAGCCTTTCTCCGGCGTATGAGCCACGATATCCGTACACCGCTAAACGGAATCGTGGGGATGATCCATATCGCTGAAAAATATAACAATGATGTGGTCAAGTTAAGGGAATGCAGGAAGAAGGTACTTCAGTCCGCCGATTATCTGCAAAATCTGATCAACAATGTCCTGGATATCAGCAAACTGGAATCCGGTTCCCTTGTGTTGGAACATAAATCCTTTGATCTGGCAGAACTGTTAAGGAATAATCTGACGGTTGTTGCAATGAGTGCTTATGAGAATGGTGTAAGATTTGAAGGCGGCGTGGAAGCAAGCACAATCCGCCACAGATATTTGATTGGAAGTCCGGTACATCTGAGCAGGGTTTTAATGAATCTTTCTTCCAACGCGATTAAATACAATCATTTTCATGGAACAGTGAATGTTCATTGCGAAGAATTATCGGATGATGGGAATATAGCTGTTTTTCAGTTTGTATGTTCAGATACCGGTCTTGGTATGAGTGAAGAATTTCAAAAACATGCGTTTGATGCTTTTGCGCAGGAAGGCAAACAGTCAACTACAACATTCAGTGGCTCCGGTCTGGGACTTTCGATTGTCAAAGATATTGTTGAACGGATGGGTGGAACGATAGAACTGGAAAGCGAAGAAAATGTAGGAAGCACGTTTACGGTTACGGTTCCATTTGAGATAGATTATTTGGTTGAAAATAATGATTCACAGAAGGACAGCTACTCACAGGATATGGATCTGTCAGGAAAACGGGTGCTTCTTGTTGAAGATAATGTCATTAATATGGAGATAGCCCATGCAATCCTGGGGGAGGAGCATCTGAACATTACAGAAGCGAAAAACGGAAAAGAGGCATTTGAAATATTTCAGAATTCCAGGTTGGATGAGTATGATGTCATCATCATGGATGTGATGATGCCGGTCATGGATGGGCTGGAAGCAACAAAAGCAATTCGTATGCTGGAACGTGAAGATGCCAAAAAGATTCCAATCATTGCCATGACGGCAAATGCTTTTGAGGAAGATCGGAAAGCATGTCTGGAGGCCGGGATGAATGAACATATTGGAAAGCCGATTGATATTCCGCGATTAAAAAGAGCGATCACAAAACTGCTGACAAAAAAGGGGTAGTAAACGCAAAAACATAATCATTCATTGAAATTAAGAAAAACTATAGTAATTTTATTAGGACTTTTGATATTTAGCAGTCACCCTGGCAGGGTGCAAAAACACAGATAACACGAAAGAAGAAACCGAAAAGCCTGTTATTACCCTCGGCAGCGACAGCTATCCACCATACAATTATCTGAATGAGGATGGTGTACCGACAGGAATTGATGTAGAACTGGCTACGGAAGCATTCAAAAGAATGGGATAACAGGTGAAGGTTGTCCAGATCAACTGGGAGGAGAAAAAAGAACTGGTGGAGAGCGGCGAGATTGATTGTATCATGGGCTGTTTTTTCTATGGAAGGACGTCTTGACGATTACCGCTGTCCAGTCCACAACCAAACCGGAAAGCATCTTTCTGAACCGGACGGATGAGAGGATCCCAAAGCTGGGAAATCTGATCATCCTGGGACACCGGGAGCTGATCTATACGTTTCTGGGAAAAGGATATGTAGATGCGGTTGCTGCACACGAGGAATCTATCGTTCAGTATAGGAAGGATTATGATGCAAGCTTCCGTATCCTGGAAGAGCCTCTGATGATCACCGGAATAGGCGTTGCTTTTGCAAAAGAGGATGACAGGGGAATCTGTGAGCAGATGGGCCAGACACAGGAAGAGATGCGTCTGGATGGCACATCCCTGAAAATCATTGAAAAATACCTGGATGATCCCCAGAAGTATCTGGAGGTGGAGAAAAACGGATCCAGCTGCTCGGCGGTCTGATAGGAATCTGTGTAGCTGTAGTCTCTCTGTTTTATTTCTTCCACGCAGAAAAAGCAGAAGCAGAGAAAAGAATGGTGGAGATTGTAAACTATGTGAAAGTGCAGTGTTCCACTACACCCATTATAATGAATCTTCGGAATCCAAAAGTCTCCTCCGTGCCATTGAAAGTGCCAGACAAATGAGTACAAATATTAAAATGGAAACAGAAAACGGCGGGCAGCTAAGAGAGGATTTCCTGAAAGAAAAAAGGTGCCGACGTGACAAAAACATGGGATGGTCAGGAAGCTGTTGAACTGTTCAGAAATAGTGAACCTGGTGAATTTGATGTCATTCTTATGGACATTATGATGCCGGTCATGAATGGTTATGAAGCTACAAAGATGATTAGGTCTCTGGACAGAGAGGATGCAAAGAAAATACCGATCATTGCAATGACAGCAAATGCGTTCACGGAGGACAGAATAAGGGCAAAAGAAGCAGGGATGAATGAACATGTTGCTAAGCCTGTTGATGTGGAATTACTGATGAAAGTAATTTATAGCGGGAGTGCTATGAAGCATTAATAGTACATGAGAAAACAAGGAGGAATTCAGTTGTTGGAGAAAGCGGTTCAGGCTGCAATATATGAAAAAGCTCTTAAAAATCATTATATAGAAATCCTGTACATTGATTTTGAAGATACTCATGCGTTATGCATCTGGCAATATAGATGATCTTAATCGGATAAAACAGCAGATGACGATGGAAGCAATCACACAGGGAACAGCAGAACACATCATGCATCATGTTATGATCAATTTTATACTGAATGGTGAGATGCGTTTCATGCAGTTTGACTTTACAAGAGAAAGTGCAGATACAAAAAATGTTTTCCTGTTTGTGGAGGACTATACAGTTCCACAGCAGTAGATGATGATGCTGCTGGAAAAAAGCTGGTTCTATAACAGAACCAGCTTTTTTGTGTATCATGGACGAACTGTGTCCCTGTTTTGTGAGAACGGACAGTCTCGTAAAAAAGAGAGGCCTGTATATCGCTCTCAAAGGCGGCAAGTGCATCGCCGGTAAGAAGCCGCGGGGCGTCGGCTGCCTTGGCAATGAGCGGCAGAGAAGAACGTCTTCTAATCTCTTTTAACAATGCACCGGCACTTTTTCGGAAACCGAGAACACGGTTATAGCCGGCCGGGTACAATGTTTTCTGGTTCAGAAGCAGATGCATCAGGGCGCGGCTGATGCGGGTATACGTCATTTCCTTTGTTTTAAGCTGCATGGCGAATTCTGAAAATGAGGAGCATGCGTGGCGCTGGCGGAGGATGCGGTTGGCAAGATCCGGCGAGAGGTCGAGACAGGAGGAGAGAGATCCCTTCGTCTCCGTGAGGAGCCGTGCGGCGAGGAGCAGGCTGAAATCATCGGCGGTCAACAGTCCATGAGATGCGACGGCATTCTGAAAAGCGTGAAAGACCGCTTCTGGCATGCAGGAGGCGAGCGCGGACAGTTCCAGATCCTTATGCGGATTGGAAAAAAGAAGATTCCGCATTGCTGTAGCAGAAGGGAGTGCATGTGTGAAAAGCGCTCCTTCGTGGTAGCCGCTGCCCTCCCGGCGGATCGTTACCGGCCGAATGCGGCTTTGTGACAGCAGAAGTGCCTGGACATATTCAATGCCTAAAATATTGTTTGGTTCTTTTAAAAAGGTATCAAGTTCTTCTTTTGAAAGCGAAGAGAAGGAAGCGCTGTCAGAAAAATAAGCGGAAAGTGCCTGTGCGCGCGCCGTCGGGAAGGAAAGTCCGTTCCGAAGCAGACCGGAGAGCAGCTCACGGTATTCCTCCGGCTCGTGGAGCAGAATATCAGCGAGTTCCAGAAACGGCGCCGTGTCTCCGTATTCACTGCCAAAGCAGAGAAAATCGACACAGCCAAGCGCAGTAAGAAGCGATACCGCCCCGCGTGCAAAATGCTGCGCACTGCCGAGCGCAAAGTGACACGGAAGCTGTAAGATAAGGTCCGCGCCGCCAAGAAGCGCCAGCTCCGCACGGTCGTGCTGATCGAGAATGGCAGGTGCGCCGCGCTGGACGAAATCGCCGCTCATAATCACGACAAGATAGTCTGCCCCGGTCAGCTCCCTGGCTTTTGCCAGCTGATAAGCATGGCCGTTATGAAAAGGATTATATTCTGCAATGACTGCGGTAATGGTCATAAAACGTACCTTCTTTCGAAAAAAATAGCACGATTCCAAATAGAGAGGAACCGCGGATCACATAGCCCTATCGTAACAAAAACAGAAAAGGAATGCAAGAATTCCTCCGTTTTGGATTTTTTGTCCAGTTGTTTTGAATTTTATACTTGCGAAAGGGCAAAAAGCGTACTACAATGAGAATATCGAGTAAATTTATCGAAAGGAGTCAAAAGATCATGGGATTTATTGACACAATTAAAGCAAGAGCAAAAGCAGACAAAAAAACAATTGTACTGCCAGAGTCAGAAGACAGAAGAACATATGAGGCTGCTGCACAGATCCTGAAAGAGGACCTTGCAAATCTGATCATCATCGGAAGCGAAGAGGCAGTAAAGAAAGGCAGCGAGGGACTGGATGTCTCCAAAGCTACTATTGTAGATCCAGAGAAAAACGAGAAAACACAGGCTTATGTAGATAAGCTGGTAGAGCTTCGTGCAAAGAAAGGCATGACTCCGGAGAAAGCAAGAGAGACCATCCTGAATGACTATACATATTATGGCGTTATGATGGTTAAAATGGGAGATGCAGACGGACTTGTTTCCGGTGCCTGCCATTCTACCGCAAACACCTTACGTCCATGCCTGCAGATCTTAAAGACCAAACCAGGCACAAAACTCGTATCCGCATTCTTCCTGATGGTAGTTCCGGACTGCGAGTACGGCGATGACGGTGTATTCGTATTCGGTGACTGTGGTCTGAACCAGAACCCGAATCCGGAAGAGCTGGCTGCAATCGCAGAGTCTTCCGCAGAGTCCTACCGCATGCTGACCGGAAACGAGCCAAGAGTTGCTATGCTTTCCCACTCCTCCAAAGGAAGTGCAAAACATGCTGATGTAGACAAAGTTGTTGAGGCTACTAGAATTGCAAAAGAAGCAAACCCGGATCTCGCACTCGACGGCGAGCTGCAGCTTGATGCCGCTATCGTTCCAAGCGTAGGTGCATCCAAAGCTCCGGACAGCAAAGTAGCAGGAAAAGCAAACGTTCTGATCTTCCCGGATCTGGATGCCGGAAACATCGGATACAAACTGGTACAGAGACTGGCAAAAGCAGAAGCATACGGCCCAATGACGCAGGGGATCGCAGCTCCAGTCAACGATCTGTCCCGTGGATGCTCCGCAGAGGATATCGTTGGTGTTGTAGCAATCACTGCTGTACAGTGCCAGGCACAGTAAGCACGAAATAAAACCAATTACAAGCGGTTTTCTGGCCGGCTGCGGAGAACAGGCCGGCCAGAAGTTTTAATAAGAATTTTAAAATAGGAGAATTTAGAAATGAACGTATTAGTAGTAAACTGCGGAAGTTCCTCTCTGAAATTCCAGCTGATCAATTACGATAACCGTGACGTCCTGGCAAAAGGACTCTGTGAGAGAATCGGTATCGACGGACGCCTCGTTTATGAGCCAAAGAACGGCGAAAAAGAGGTAACAGAAGCAGCAATGCCGACACACGTAGAGGCAATCCAGATGGTTCTGGACGCTCTGGTAAACGAGAAGAGCGGCGTCATCAAGAGCCTGGAAGAAGTAGATGCCATCGGACACCGCGTTCTGCACGGCGGAATGAAGATCACAAACTCTGTTATCATCGATGACGAAGTAATCAAAGTTATCGAGGAGTGCGCTGACCTCGGTCCTCTGCACAATCCGGCAAACCTGATGGGAATCAATGCCTGCATGAAACTGATGCCGGGCGTTCCGAACGTAGCAGTATTTGATACCGCATTCCATCAGACCATGCCTCCGAAAGCATATATGTACGGTATTCCGAAAGAGTACTATGAGAAATACGCAATCCGTAAATACGGCTTCCACGGAACTTCTCATAAATTCGTATCCAAGAGAACCGCAGAGTTCCTTGGCAAAGACTACAACGATCTGAAGATCATCGTATGCCATATGGGAAATGGTGCTTCCCTTTCCGCTGTAAAGAACGGCAAATGTGTAGATACCTCCATGGGCCTTACCCCGCTCGAAGGTGTGATCATGGGAACCCGTTCCGGAGATATCGATCCGGCTTTTGTTGAGTATCTGTGCAACAAAGAGAACCTGACCGTATCCGAGGTTCTGAACATTCTGAACAAGAAATCCGGTATGCTCGGCATGACCGGCATCTCCAGCGATTACCGTGATGTATCTGCAGCAGCAGAGGCAGGCAATCAGGATGCCATCAACTGTCTGGAAGCATACGCTTACCGCATTATCAAATACATCGGTTCCTACATCGCAGCTATGGGCGGCGTAGATGTGATCACCTTCACCGCAGGCCTTGGAGAGAACGCTATTCCGCTTCGTGAGACCATCTGCAAAGCATTTGAGTTCATGGGTCTGGAATTCGATTCTGAGGCAAATAACTGCCGCGGCGTTGAGAAGATCATCACCAAAGAAGGCTCCAAGATTACAGCATGCGTGATCCCGACCAACGAGGAAATCGCAATCTGCGAGGAGACCGTAGAGTTAGTAAAAGGAAAATAAAAAATAATTCAAAAAGCAGTTGACAATTCTTACCTTCCCGGGTATAATTGGTAAAGTGTGATTAGGAGAACAATATGAAAATCAGTCTGACCAAGTTATTTGCGCAGGACGGAAAGTCCGAAAAGTATGAAATTCCGCTTACATCCGAAACTTTTTCGATCGGCGGGCAGGACTATCGGGTAATCGAAAAACATCCTGTTATCCTTGGCCTTACGCATGAAGGCAATCGTGTGATCACGATCACCGGCAGCGCAGACCTTACAATGGAGATTCCATGTGCAAGATGCCTGACACCGGTAGCGACTCCATTCCAGCTCAAGTTCGATCTGCAGATTGATCTGAATCTGTCAGAGGAAGAACGCGAGGAAAAAGAAGAGGACTCTTCGTTTGTGGAGGGAGACGCACTCGATGTGGAAGAACTGGTTCGTAATGAACTCATAGTCCAATGGCCGATTCGAGTGCTGTGTAAAGATGACTGTAAAGGAATCTGCAGCCGTTGTGGTGCGAATCTGAATATTCAGACCTGTGATTGTGATACCACAGGGCTAGACCCCCGAATGGCTGCAATCAAAGATATATTCAGCAAATTTAAGGAGGTGTAACTATGTCCATTTGTCCTAAGAATAAATCTTCCAAAGCAAGACGCGATAAGAGAAGAGCAAACTGGAAAATGTCTGCTCCGAACCTTGTAAAATGCAGCAAATGTGGTGCTCTTATGATGCCGCACAGAGTTTGCAAAGCTTGTGGTTCTTACAACAAAAAAGAAGTCGTTGCAATGGACTAATATCCATCAGTCGGAATTGATCCGCTGGATCGATTCCGATTTGCAATGCAACGAAGAGGCTCCCGGTATCCGGGAGCTTTTTTGCGTTTCCGTAGGCCGCATATAAAAGATTTGACGCGATGCATTGGGATGTGCTATAATGGTCTCGTTGAAAAATGAAATAATATTGCAACATTTTCGTAACAATTATAAAAAGGAGTGCAAAGCATATGAAGAATAGACGAGTAATGTTTCTGGCAGCATGCATGTGCAGTGTAGTATTCCTCTCAGGATGTTCCACAGACAGTCTGATGGATAAAATGATGGGAACCACGACGACGGTTTCGTCTTCGGCCAGTGTAGATATTTCAAAAGAGGACAGCGATGCTGTTCATGTAGATGCCAGTCTGGAAAAGCCGGCTTTTACAGTGAATCCGGTGGAGAGTCTGGAAATAGAGTCTGGAAGTACCAATGGAAAGCTGACCTGTGAAGCAACGGTTTCCAGCGGCGGCACGGTGACGTATCAGTGGTATAAAAACAACGTCAATTCCAATGGAGGCGGAACTCTGATCGAGGGTGCGACAGACACAACGTATGTGCCGGATACTACAACAGAGGGAACAGATTATTACTATGTTGTAGCAACAAATACGGTTGATAAAACCGTTTCGATGGCGACAAGTACCGTTGCACAGGTAACTGTCGTTCCGGCTGGACAGTGGATTCAGGATGATACAGGGTGGTGGTACAAAAACAATGACGGCAGTTATCCGACATCCGCATGGAAAAATATCGGCGGATTCTGGTATGCATTCGATGGGAACGGCTATATGCGGACCGGCTGGTTTCAAGACGGAGACTCTTGGTATTATCTGGCGGATGACGGCAAGATGCAGACCGGCTGGATTACGGTAGATGGAAAAGAGTATTATCTGGAAGACAGCGGCCAAATGGCACATGACACAACCGTAGACGGGAAAGAACTTGGCTCTGATGGTGCAAAAGTTTCTTAAAAAGAAGATTTTGAAAAGAATTTTCAAGGATATCTGAAAAGAAAAAAACAGGAGTGGATGGATTCTGCAAGAAAGCGGGGTTCTTCCGCTCCTGTTTGTTCTGCAGGAGAAAACAGCGGAGGGCATTTATGCTTGATTTTTGCAAAGGAGTTTAGTATAGTTAATACAGCACTTGCATAAGTGCTTTTAGAGCGTGGTTGAAAACGGTTTTTTGAAAGAAAAAGAGTTTTCAAACGCGCTTTAGAAAAGAGAAAAGAGGAAAAAGCATGAGTGACTTAGTCAGAGTTGCAGTGGACGCGATGGGCGGCGATTATGCGCCTGTGGAGCCGGTAAAAGGCGCCATTGAGGCCGTAAACGCAGATGAACGCGTCAAAGTCCAGCTGGTCGGCCAGGTGGATGTCATCGAAAAAGAACTGCAGAAATATACGTACCCGAAGGAGCGGGTTGAGATCGTTCCGGCAACCGAGATCATTGAGACGGGAGAGCCGCCGGTCAATGCGATCCGTCATAAAAAGGATTCTTCGATCGTTGTCGGCATGAAGAAAGTGCGCTACGGAGAGGCAGACGCGTTTGTCTCATCCGGAAGCACCGGAGCAGTCCTGGTCGGCGGACAGACGATCGTAGGACGCATCAAAGGCGTAGAGCGCCCGCCGCTGGCTCCGCTGATCCCGACGAAAGACGGTGTATCCCTTCTGATCGACTGCGGTGCGAATGTTGATGCAAGACCGTCCCATCTGGTGCAGTTTGCCATGATGGGTTCCATCTATATGGAACACGTTGTCGGCATTAAAAATCCGCGTGTGGGAATCGTGAATATCGGTGTGGAAGAAGAAAAAGGAAACGCGCTCGTCAAAGAGACGTATCCGCTTCTGAAAGAAAACCCGTATATCAACTTTGTCGGCAGTATCGAAGCAAGAGAAATTCCAAACGGAGCCGCAGACGTTGTTGTCTGTGAGGCGTTTGTCGGAAACGTTATCTTAAAGCTGTATGAGGGCGTCGGCGCGACCCTGATTTCCAAGGTAAAACAGGGCATGATGACATCTCTGCGCAGTAAAATCGGAGCCCTTCTTGTGAAACCGGCGCTGAAAGAGACACTGAAGTCTTTTGATGCCAGTGAGTACGGCGGAGCACCGCTGCTTGGCTTAAAAGGACTCGTTGTAAAAACGCACGGAAGCTCAAAAGCCAACGAATTTAAAAATTCCATTCTCCAGTGCATTTCATTCAGCGAGGAGAAGATTCCGCAGAAAGTGCAGGAGCATCTGGCAGACTATAAGAGCAGCAGGGAGGCAGCGAAAGATGGAGTTTGAAAAATTACAGGAGA
Source organism: Blautia sp. OF03-13 (assembly GCF_003460685.1). Taxonomy (NCBI): domain Bacteria; kingdom Bacillati; phylum Bacillota; class Clostridia; order Lachnospirales; family Lachnospiraceae; genus Blautia; species Blautia sp. OF03-13. The sequence goes on from NZ_QTVR01000010.1 coordinate 102,437, forward strand.
TCATTGCGGATGTATTAAACGTAGATCCGAATGAAGTAACCATGGAGACAACCTTTGCAGATGATCTGGGAGCGGATTCCCTGGATGTATTTCAGATTGTGATGGGAATTGAAGAAGAATTTGATATCCAGATCGAAGCAGAAGAAGCAGAGCACATCGTATCGGTTGAGGATGCGGTGGAAGCGATCAAAAAGAAACTGGCAGAATAATAGAAAATGGCGAAGGGGCTGTTTGCTAAAGGACAGCCCCTTTGTTACCGTCCGCAGAACACCTGCAAACGGTAACTATGAGGAAGGACAGGCTTAAAACAGGTTATGAATAATATTGATAAACTCGTGGATTTGGAAAAGAAAATCCAGTATAAATTTCAGAATTTCGGACTGCTGGAGATGGCGATGCGCCATTCTTCCTACGCAAATGAGCACCATATGGAGCGCCTGGAGTGCAACGAGCGTCTGGAGTTCTTAGGAGATGCCGTGCTGGAAGTTGTATCCAGCGAATTTTTATACAAGACATTCCCGCGTCTCCCGGAGGGCGAGATGACGAAAAAACGCGCCAGCCTCGTCTGTGAACCGGCACTGGCATTTTGTGCCCGTGAGATTGACCTTGGCAGCTTTCTGCTCCTTGGAAAGGGCGAGGAGGCAACTGGCGGCCGTCACCGCGATTCCATCGTTTCGGATGCCATGGAGGCAACGATCGGTGCGATTTTCCTGGACGGCGGCTTTGAACCGGCAAAAACGTTCGTTCTGAACTATATCTTAAACGATATCGAACACAAACAGCTTTTCTACGACAGCAAAACGATTCTGCAGGAGCTGATCCAGGGTGAGACGGATGAAGAGATTGTTTACACCATCTTAAAAGAAGAGGGACCGGATCACGACAAGAGCTTCTGGGCACAGGTCAGCGTCGGAAAGAAAGCGCTCGGTACCGGAAAGGGCAGAACGAAAAAAGCGGCAGAACAGGCAGCGGCATACGATGCAATTCTTGCCAGAAAAAAAGCGTAGGTGAATTATGTATCTCAAATCCATTGAAATGCAGGGATTTAAGTCGTTTGCCAACAAAACCATTCTGCAGTTCCACGACGGTATTACCGGCGTTGTAGGGCCGAACGGCAGTGGAAAGAGCAATGTTGGCGATGCGGTGCGCTGGGTGCTCGGCGAACAGAGCGCCAAGCAGCTCCGCGGCGGAAATATGCAGGATGTTATTTTCTCCGGAACCGAGACGAGAAAGCCGCTCGGCTACGCGTCGGTTGCAATTACACTCGACAATTCCGACCACAAGCTGAATGTCGATTTCGAGGAAGTCACGGTGACGAGACGGCTCTACCGCTCCGGTGAGAGCGAGTATCTGATGAACGGCGCATCGTGCCGGTTAAAGGACATCAACGAGCTGTTCTATGATACCGGTATCGGAAAAGAAGGCTATTCCATCATCGGACAGGGTCAGATTGATAAGATCTTAAGCGGTAAGCCGGAAGAGCGCCGGGAGCTGTTTGACGAGGCGGCAGGAATTGTCAAATTCAAGAGAAGGAAGGCCGTGACCGAAAAGAAGCTGGCGGAAGAGCAGCAGAATCTGGTGCGCGTCAACGACATTCTCTCGGAACTGACAAGGCAGTTAGAGCCGCTGGAACGCCAGTCTGAGACGGCAAAGATTTATTTAAAGAAGAAAGAGGAATTAAAGATCCTCGATATCAATATGTTTCTGCTCGAGATGGAGCGCATCCGGAACGATCTCACGAAAGTAGAAGACCGGTACCGGATTGCAGAAGAGCAGTTAAAGAGCACGAAAGAGGCTTTTGAGCATACGAAGCAGGAGTATGAAAAGCTGGAACAGGAGCAGGAAAAACTGGACCAGACGATTCTTTCTGCGCGCGATCAGGCGGGGGAGAATGCACTGAAACGCCAGCAGCTCGAAAACCAGATCGAGGTGTTGAACGAGCAGATTCATGCATCGGAGAGGAACAGCGACACATTAAGAGGACGTCTGGAGGCGATCCGCGCGGAGAGCCGCACAAAGACGGCAGAAAAAAATACATATCAGGCAGAAAAGGACGGACTTCATGAAGCACTTCTTGGGTCAGAGACGGAAAAGAGTGAGAAAGAGGCCGCTCTCTCGGAATGCCAGGAGCAGATCCAGGCAGTCGAGCTGCAGAGTGAACAGGATAAGAGCGAAGTCATCGGCCTTCTGAACCAGCGGGGTTCCACGAAGGGAAAAATGCAGCGCTACGATGCGATGCTCGAGCAGATCGGCATCCGAAAGGCAGAATTAAGCCAGAGGGTGCTGCATTTAAAGACGAGCGAGTCCGAACAGAACGGGCAGATGGAAGAACTGCAGAACGCGTTTGAAGCGCTCGGAGAGACGGTAAGCAGCCTGAAACAGCAGTACCAGGAGGCAGATCAGAAGATTACCGCGCTGACGGCGGATCTCTCGAACCAGACGAAAGAGATGGAAGCCGGCCAGACCAATTACCACAGAGAAGCGTCAAGGCTCGAATCCTTAAAGAACATCACCGAGCGGTACGACGGCTATGGAAACAGTATTCGGAAGGTCATGGAGCAGAAAGACCGGAATCCCGGCATCCACGGCGTTGTGGCGGATCTTCTGCAGGCGGAGAAAAAGTACGAGATGGCGATCGAGACCGCACTTGGCGGCAGCATTCAGAATATTGTCACCGACAATGAGGCGACGGCGAAATACCTGATTGAATACCTGAAACGGGGCCATTTCGGCCGTGCGACGTTCCTTCCGCTCACCAGTATGCGCGGAAAAAAAACGCAGGTGAATGAGGATGCGGCAAGAGAAACCGGTGTGCTTGGTGTGGCAAATGCACTTGTTTCGTACGACCCGGTGTATGAGGGCCTTGTGGCACAGTTGCTTGGAAGAACGCTGGTGGTCGACACGATCGACCATGCCATTGTGATCCAGCGGAAATACCGTCAGACGCTCCGCATGGTAACCCTCGAGGGCGAGCTCTTGAGCCCGGGCGGTTCCATGACAGGAGGTTCGTTCCGGAACAACAGCAACCTGCTCGGAAGACGGCGTGAGATTGAGGAACTCGAAAAGAGCGTACAGGGTCTTGCGAAGGAACTGCGGGAAATCCAGCAGGAACTTGAAGAGAAGAAAAATAAGCGGAATGAAATCCGCGATCTCCGCACCGAGCTGAATGAAAAACTGCAGCGGCAGTACATCGAGCAGAATACGGTGCGCCTGAATCTGGAAAAAGCGCGCGAGAAAAAGACGGAAATCCGTCTGGATTTTGAAGCGCTTCAGAAGGAGAGTCTCGAGATTGAAAATCAGATCGCCGAGATTGAGCGGAACCGGAAAGTCATCGGTCAGGAAATGCAGGAATCGGTGGAGCGGGAAAGCACGCTGCAGGAGAATATCCAGAAGGCGCAGGAGGCGCTTACAGGGCTTCGCCGCCGGGAAGCAGAATATACGAAGGATCTTGAAGAAATCCGGTTAAATTACGCAAATCTGTCCCAGAAGGATGGATTCCTTGCCCAGAACATCCGCCGTCTTGAGGAAGAGACGGGAAAACTGGAAGCGGAAAGCCGCACCATGCTGGAAAAAGCGGCGGAGGAAAAAGACGATGTCAAAAGGAAACAGCAGGACATCGTGGAGATCCAGAAGACGATTGCAGCAGCAGTGCAGGCAAAAGAAGAGGAAGACCGCCGGATTGTGGAACTGCAGGAGAAAAAAGAAGCATTAAGCGCAGATCACAAAGAATTTTTCGAGAAGCGGGATCAGCTCTCCGACCAGATTTCCCTGATGGACAAAGAGTGCTTCCGTCTGAACAGCCAGAAAGAAAAGCTGGAGGAGACAAAAGAGGCACAGACCTCGTATCTCTGGGAAGAGTACGAAGTGACACCGGGCCACGCAAGAGAGTTCCAGATGGAGGAGATTCCGGAGCGCAGTGAATTAAAACGGTGTGTGCTGGAAGTAAAAGATGCGATCCGGAAACTTGGCTCTGTCAATGTGAATGCGATTGAGGAGTACAAAGAGATTTCGGAGCGCCACGCCTTTCTCGATGCACAGCACACCGATCTTGTCAAGGCGGCGGAGACACTGCAGGGCATCATCGATGAGCTGGATGCCGGTATGCGCAAGCAGTTCACGGAAAAATTCGAGGAGATCCGGAAAGAGTTTGACCGCGTGTTCCGCCAGCTGTTCGGCGGCGGAAAGGGAACGCTGGAGCTCGAGGAGGACACGGATGTACTCGAGGCAGGTATCCGCATCATTTCCCAGCCGCCGGGAAAGAAACTGCAGAATATGATGCAGCTCTCCGGAGGCGAGAAGGCACTGACCGCGATTGCGCTGCTTTTTGCAATCCAGAACTTGAAGCCGTCCCCGTTCTGTTTACTTGACGAGATCGAGGCGGCGCTCGACGATTCCAACGTAACGCGTTTTGCGCAGTATCTGCATAAGCTGACAAAAAATACCCAGTTCATCGTCATCACCCACAGGCGCGGTACGATGACGGCGGCAGACCGTCTGTACGGCATCACGATGCAGGAGAAGGGTGTTTCTACCCTTGTTTCTGTCGATTTGATCGAGGGAGAACTGGACAAATAGAAACGAATAAGATACAATACGAAAGAAGTAAGATAGAAAAGATAAAGGGAGGCGAACGGTATGGCGGAGGAGAAAGTAGGCTTTTTCAAACGTCTTGTCAACGGTCTGACGAAGACCCGAGACAGCATTGTAGCTGGAATTGATTCTATTTTCAGCGGCTATTCCAATATTGATGACGATTTTTATGAGGAGATCGAGGAGATTCTCGTCATGGGAGATATCGGCATCAATACAACGACCAAAATTATTGACCACTTAAAAGAGCGGGTGGCAGAAGAGCACATTACCGATCCGGCAGAGTGCAAACAGCTTCTGATCGAGAGCATCAAAAAACAGATGGATGTAGGCGATACAGCCTATGAATTTGAAAACCGGAAATCGGTAGTGCTGGTGATCGGTGTCAATGGAGTCGGAAAAACGACCTCCGTCGGAAAGCTGGCCGGCCTTCTGAAGGATCAGGGCAAAAAGGTTGTTCTTGCGGCAGCAGATACGTTCCGTGCAGCGGCAGGCGAGCAGCTCACGGAGTGGGCGCACCGCGCCGGCGTGGATATCATCGGCGGACAGAACGGAGCAGATCCGGCGTCCATCGTGTACGATGCAGTCGCAGCGGCAAAAGCCAGAAATGCGGATGTGCTGATCTGTGATACGGCAGGAAGACTTCACAACAAGAAGAACCTGATGGAAGAGCTCCACAAGATTTACCGGATTCTGGAAAAAGAGTACCCAGAGGCATACCTGGAAACGCTGGTGGTGCTGGATGGTACCACGGGCCAGAATGCGCTGCAGCAGGCAAGACAGTTTGCAGAAGTGGCAAATGTCACCGGTATCATTCTGACGAAGCTGGACGGAACTGCAAAGGGCGGTATCGCCGTTGCCATCCAGTCCGAGCTTGATATTCCGGTCAAATACATCGGCGTGGGCGAGAGCATCCACGATCTACAGAAATTTGATGCAGACCAGTTTGTAAATGCACTGTTCCATACATCCGAAGAGAATGCTTAAAAAAGACAACAAGGAGAAAAGACTATGGCAGAAGAAATGCTGACACTCCCGAAATTTGAGGAAGCGTCTGAAATCGTAAAAAAAGTAACACAGGAGACCAAACTGGTTTACAGCAAATATTTCAGCGAGCAGACGGGAAATAAAGTCTACTTAAAACCGGAAAATATGCAGCTGACCGGCGCCTATAAGCTGCGCGGTGCCTATTACAAAATCAGCACCTTAAGTGAAGAGGAGCGCGCAAAAGGACTGATCACCGCATCTGCAGGAAACCATGCACAGGGCGTTGCGTATGCGGCAAAATGCTACGGTGCAAAGGCTGTCATCGTAATGCCGACTACCACACCGCTCATCAAAGTAGAGCGTACCCAGAGCTACGGCGCTGAGGTTGTTCTGTACGGAGATGTGTACGATGAGGCATGTGCAAAAGCATACGAGCTTGCAGCAGAGCATGGCTATACCTTTATTCACCCGTTCGATGATCTGACCGTTGCAACCGGCCAGGGAACCATCGCTATGGAAGTGATTCAGGAGCTTCCGCTCGTAGATTATATCCTTGTTCCGATCGGAGGAGGCGGACTGGCTACCGGTGTTTCCACACTGGCAAAACTGCTGAAACCAAACATCAAAGTCATTGGTGTTGAGCCGTCCGGAGCAGCCTGTATGAAGGCTTCTTTTGAAAAAGGCGAGGTAACGACCGTATCGCCTGTCAGCACAATTGCAGACGGTACTGCAGTACAGACACCGGGATCCAAGATTTTCCCGTATGTAAGACAGAACCTGGACGAGATCATTACCGTGGATGATGATGAGCTGATCGTAGCATTCCTTGATATGGTAGAAAACCACAAGATGATCGTTGAGAACTCCGGTCTTCTGACTGTGGCTGCATTAAAGCATCTGGATGTCAAGGGCAAAAAGATTGTTTCGATCTTAAGCGGCGGAAATATGGACGTCATCACCATGTCTTCCGTGATCCAGAACGGACTGATCCAGAGAGACCGTATCTTTACTGTATCCGTTCTTCTGCCGGATAAACCAGGCGAGCTGGTACGCGTTTCCCAGGTGATTGCAAACGAGAACGGAAACGTCATCAAACTGGACCACAACCAGTTCTTCACAACGAACAGAAGTGCTGCAGTAGAGCTCCGCATCACAATGGAGGCATTCGGCACCGATCACAAGAACCGTATTGTCAAAGCACTGGAAGAGGCTGGCTATACACCGAAGATTGTAAGACCGAACCTGTAAAAACAGAAATTGCAGAGAAAATTCTGAAAAAAAGAAAAATAAAAATCAGAGGAGATCCGAAAAAGAATTTCCTCTGATTTTTTTTGAAAGAAAGATAGTTTAGAAAGACAAAAAGAAGAGCAGCAGAAATTTTTATCTGGATTTTATCTGGTCTGATTCTTTTTGAGTAGGAAAAAACCCTTGCATACACAAGGGTTCTCATTCTGCGGAAGATGGGACTTGAACCCACACGATCGCAATGACCACCAGATCCTTAGTCTGGCCTGTCTGCCAATTCCAGCACTTCCGCATGTTCTTTAAGTTTTTGTCATCTCGCTGACGACAAGATGTATTATAGCACCAGAGTTGTAAGCCGTCAACACTTTTTTTGAAAAAATTTGAAAAATTTGAAAAATAAAAAAGGAAATCGGAATCGGGCACCGAATATAGGAAATAGGAGGACAATGAAAAGAACTGTTACAGGCATATTACCGGGAAAGAGGTGGTCTTCGTTTGAACTTGAGAGAATCGTTTGAAGAACGGGAATTTCAGGAGCTGAGTCCTTATGCGGCGCACAGCCGGAATTCCAGAGGAAGGGACCGATATGAACCGGAGTGTGACATCCGCACCGTCTACCAGAGAGACCGGGACCGGATTCTCCACTCCAAAGCCTTTCGCAGGATGAAAGACAAAACACAGGTGTTTCTCGCTGCGCAGGGCGATCATTACCGGACCCGCCTGACGCACACACTCGAGGTGTCCCAGATTGCCCGCACGATTGCGCGGGCGCTGAATCTGAATGAGGATCTGACCGAAGCCATTGCGCTTGGCCACGATCTCGGACACACGCCGTTTGGCCATTCCGGGGAAGCGGCGCTCAATGCGGTGCATCCCGGGGGCTTCCGCCACGCGGAACAGAGCGTCCGTGTCGTGGAGGTTCTAGAAAAGGAAGGACAGGGCCTGAACCTGACCTGGGAAGTGCGGGATGGAATTCTGAACCACCGCACGGCGGGAAAGCCGTCGACCCTGGAGGGACAGGTTGTGCGTCTCTGCGACAAGATCGCCTACATCCACCACGATATGGACGATGCCATCCGTGCCGGCATTTTAAGCGAGGATGACATCCCGATTACGATCCGCGTCGTCCTTGGCGATACATGCCGCGAGCGGCTCAATACGCTGATCCACGACATTGTGGAGCAGAGCCGCGGAACGGAGTATGTGCGCCAGTCGGCGGAGATTGCCGAGGGCATGCGCATGCTGCGGGAGTTGATGTTCGCGAACGTCTACCGCAACCCGGAGGCGAAAAAAGAGGAGGAGAAGGCAAAGAAGATGCTGATTTCCCTCTACACCTACTACCAGGAGCACCCGGAACAGATGTCCCGCGAGTACCGGAATCTGATCGGGTGCGGCGAGGACAAGACACAGGTAGTATGCGATTACATTGCCGGTATGACCGATCAGTATTCCATGCACAAATACGAGGAGCTGTTCGTGCCGAAAGCCTGGGCGGTTTATTAGATACAGGGAGGAAAAAATGCGATATTCCGATGATTTAGTGGAAGAGATTCGTATGAAAAATGACATCGTAGATGTGATATCCGGCTACGTAAAGCTGACAAGAAGAGGAAGCTCTTACTTCGGGCTCTGCCCTTTCCACAATGAGAAGTCCCCTTCCTTTTCCGTCAGCCCAGGAAAGCAGATGTATTACTGCTTCGGATGCGGAGCCGGAGGAAATGTTTTCACATTTTTGATGGAATACGAAAACTTCACGTTTGTGGAAGCCTTGAAATTTCTGGCCGACCGGGCCGGGGTGGAGCTTCCGCAGATGGAGTATTCGAAAGAAGCAAAGGAGCAGGCGGATTTAAAGAACACGCTGCTGGAAATCAACAAACAGGCGGCGAAATTCTATTATTACCAGCTCCACACCGAACGCGGAAAACAGGGCTATGATTACTTAAAGGGGCGCGGTCTTTCGGATGATACAATCCGGAAGTTCGGTCTTGGCTACTCAGATAAGTACGGAAGCCTGCTGTACCGCTTTTTAAAAGAAAAAGGGTATGACGATGAAATCCTTCGCCAGTCGGGATTGTTTCTGGCGGACGAAGTGCACGGTATGCAGGATAAGTTCTGGAATCGTGTCATCTACCCGATCATGGATGCCAACAGCCGCGTGATCGGCTTCGGAGGCCGTGTGATGGGGGATGGAAAGCCGAAATACCTGAACTCGCCGGAGACAAAGATCTTCGACAAAAGCCGCAACCTCTATGGGCTGAACCTGGCGCGCTCTTCGCGGAGGAAAAATCTAATCATCTGCGAGGGCTATATGGATGTCATCTCCATGCACCAGGCGGGCTTCAACAACGCGGTGGCATCTCTTGGAACGGCGCTCACCTCGCTGCAGGCAGGGCTCATGAAGCGGTACACCGACGAGGTTCTTGTGATCTACGACAGCGATGAGGCGGGTGTCAAAGCAGCACTCCGTGCGATCCCGATGCTGAAAGGCGTCGGTCTTACCACGCGTGTCGTCAATTTAAGGCCGTATAAGGACCCCGATGAGTTTATCCAGCACGAAGGCTGTGAGGCGTTCGAAAAACGCCTGGAGGAGGCGGAAAACAGCGTTCTGTACGAGATCCGCATGAAGGAGCGTGACTTTGACCTTGCCGATCCGCAGGGCAAATCCGATTTTCTTCATGAAGCGGTGCGCCGCCTTGTAGCAATTGAGGATGAGATCGAGCGGAACAGCTATCTTGAGGCTGTGGCGGGAAAGTACGGCATTGCCGTCGAGGTACTGCGCAAGCAGGTCGGCCAGATGGCACTCTCGGGAGCCGGAAGGACGGAGAGCGTAAAACCGCGGAATACAGCCTCAAACAAAAAAGAAAAAGAGGGCGGCGTCGAAAAAGCACAGAAGTTGATGCTGACGTGGATGACCTCTTATCCGGCGCTCATTGGAAAGCTGGAAAAATATATTACGCCGGCGGATTTTACCACCCCTCTCTACCACCAGATTGCAGAGATGATTGTGCTGCAGTACCACGAGGGCGGCGTAAATCCGGCAAAGCTTTTGAATCAGTTTGTTGATTCCGAGGAGCAGAAAGAAGTTGCAGGCCTTTTTAATGCCACAATCCCGCTGGAGACAGAGGAGGAAAAACGGCGCGCGCTGCACGATGTGATCTGCAATATGAAAGAGAACAGTATTGCATATCAGTCGGCGCATATGAATGTGACCGATATGGCGGCGCTGCAGAAATTGATGGCAGATAAAAAAAGCCTGGAGCGGTGGAAAGCAGGGGAACTTCCGGAATTCACTTTTTAAGCAAAACTGGATACCAAAGAAAAACCCTGGAATCTTCTGTTCTGTGTGTTTAATTTCGCAGGACAGGGACAGAATATATACAAGCTATGGAAGGATGGACAGTCAATGGAGTTCGATAAAGTAAAATTTATGGAAAAATTAAAAGAGCTGGTAGCATACGGCAAGAAGAAAAAGAGCGTCCTGGAATATCAGGAAATCAACGACTTTTTCCGCGATATGCCGCTGGATGCGGAGCAGATGGAGAAGGTATTTGAGTACCTGGAGGCAAGCGGTATCGACGTACTGCGTCTCTCCGACATGACCGAGGATCCAAATGCGGCAGACCGCGATCTTCTCCTTCTGGACGACGATGACATTGACCTTTCCGAGGAAGAAGAGATCGATATGGAAAACATCGACCTTTCCGTTCCGGAAGGCGTCAGCATTGAGGACCCGGTCCGCATGTACTTAAAAGAGATCGGTAAAGTGCCGCTTCTTTCCGCAGAGGAAGAGATCAAGCTGGCACAGAGAATGGAAGAGGGCGATGAGGATGCGAAAAAACGTCTGGCAGAGGCCAACCTTCGTCTCGTTGTTTCCATTGCAAAACGTTATGTCGGCCGCGGCATGCTGTTCCTGGATCTGATTCAGGAAGGTAACTTAGGCCTCATCAAAGCGGTTGAAAAATTCGATTACCGCAAGGGATACAAATTCTCCACCTATGCAACATGGTGGATCCGCCAGGCGATCACAAGAGCGATTGCAGACCAGGCGAGAACGATCCGTATTCCGGTTCATATGGTAGAGACCATCAACAAGCTGATCCGCGTTTCCCGTCAGTTACTGCAGGAGTTAGGCCGCGAACCTACGCCGGAAGAGATCGCAGAGGAGATGCACATGTCTGTGGAGCGTGTCCGCGAGATCCTGAAAATCTCCCAGGAACCGGTTTCCCTCGAGACACCAATCGGTGAGGAAGAGGACAGCCACCTCGGCGATTTCATTCAGGACGACAATGTGCCGGTACCGGCAGACGCGGCAGCATTCACCATGCTGAAAGAGCAGCTCGAGGATGTATTAAGCACGCTGACTGACCGTGAGCAGAAGGTTCTGCGTCTCCGTTTCGGACTCGATGACGGCCGTGCGAGAACCCTCGAAGAGGTTGGTAAAGAGTTCAACGTTACAAGAGAGCGTATCCGTCAGATTGAGGCGAAAGCGCTTCGAAAGCTCCGCCATCCGAGCCGTTCCAGAAAACTCAAAGATTATCTGGACTAAGTTTTTGGTCAGGAGAAAAGACATGCAGTTATCAAAAAGACTTTCCGCGGTAGCGGAGTTTGTCACCCCGGGCGGCTGTCTGGTCGATGTGGGAACAGATCACGGCTATGTGCCGATTGCGCTGCTGGAACAGAAGAAGATTTCCTCCGCAATCGCCATGGATGTGAACCGCGGACCGTTAGAACGGGCCAGGGAGCATATCGCGCAGTATAACATGGGGGACTACATAGAAACACGGCTTTCCGATGGCCTTCATGCCCTGCAGGCGGGGGAGGGGGATTCTCTCCTCATCGCGGGCATGGGCGGCGGGCTCACCGTAAGGATTTTAAGTGAGGGTGAGCCGCTGCTGTCCGGCTTTGGTGAGCTGATTCTGGAGCCGCAGTCAGATATCGACCGCGTGCGCGCATGGCTGCTGGAGCACGGATTTTACCTTGCACAGGAGAATTTCGTGGAGGAGGATGGAAAATACTATCCGATTCTGCGGGCAGTGCATGGGGAAAAGGAAGATCTGAAGGCGGAGGAGCTTTTCTATGGACCACGCCTTCTGGAAAACCAGAATCCGGTGCTGTTGGAATATCTGCAGAAGCAGCAGAACCAGAACAGAATACTGATCGGCCAGCTCTCTGGCAATCCGGGGGAGAAGGCGGCACAGAGGCTTTGTGAATTAAAAGAAAAAGAGGCAATACTGGAATCTGCGCTTGCGCGGTTCCATACGATGTAACGACAGCGTTTTATCATGAGGAGGCGTGTCTGAAAATTTCAGGTTTTATAATTTTCGGGCGCGCCTTCGTTTTCACTTCTGAATTTTCAGAAAGTTTTGCAAAAAGGAGGGATTACAAGTGATTCAGGTAACAATTGATGGAAAGAAATATGAATATCCGGAAAATTGCTCTTATTATGAGATTGCAAAAGATTTTGAGAAAACGATGGATGCTCCGATTGTCCTGGTGAAGGTGGACGGACGGCTGAGGGAGCTGCACAAGCAGCTGAAAAAAGACTGTGAACTGGAATTTGTGACGACGAAGGATGAGATCGGACATAAAACGTATCAGAGAAGTCTTTCCCTTTTGCTGGTCAAAGCAGTATACCATGTGGGCGGCTACGATAAGATCCGTCATGTGATGCTGCATTTTTCGGCAGGTTCGGGCTTTTTCTATACAGTGGACGGCGATATCACGCTGAATCAGGCGTTTTTGGACGAAGTAAAAGCGTATATGCATGAACAGGTGGAAAAGGCGGTGCCGATTTATAAGCGGAGTGTCGATACGCACGAGGCGAGAGAACGGTTCCGGCTGCATGGCATGACGGATAAAGACCGCTTATTCCGTTACCGCCGTGTCTCCCGTGTGAATCTGTACAGTCTCGGGGATTTTGAAGACTATTATTATGGATTTATGACGTATGATACGAGTTATCTGAAGTATTTTGATCTCTATTTATACGATGACGGCTTTGTGCTGCAGATGCCGGAGAAAAAGGCGCCGGAGACGGTGCCGGCGGCGAATCTCTCCCCGAAGGTGTTCCAGGTGCAGCGGGAATCGGAGCGCTGGGGTGAGCAGATGGGAATTTCCACGGTTGCCGACTTAAATGAACGCATCACGAAGGGCAATATTCAGCAGATGATGCTGATTGCGGAGGCGCTGCAGGAGCAGAAGATTGCGAAGATTGCGGAGCAGATTGCGGAAAGAAAGCAGGTTAAATTTGTGCTGATTGCGGGGCCGTCTTCCTCCGGAAAGACAACGTTCTGCAACCGGCTTTCCATCCAGCTTTCAGCGCATGGTCTGACGCCGCATCCGATCAGCCTTGATAATTACTATGTGAACCGGGTAGATACGCCGCGGGATGAAAACGGCGATTATGATTTTGAATGCCTGGAAGCACTGGATATCGAGCTTTTGAACCGGGATATGACAGCACTTTTGAACGGAGAGCGTGTGGAACTGCCGTATTTTAATTTTAAGACGGGCAAGCGCGAGTACAAGGGGAATTTTATTCAGATGAAGGAGACCGATGTGCTGGTGCTGGAGGGGATTCACGGGCTGAATGAAAAACTGACGTGGTCGCTTCCTTCGGAAAGTAAATTCCGGATTTATATCAGTGCGCTGACGCAGATCAATGTGGATGAGCACAACCGGATTCCGACGACGGACGGACGTCTGATCCGGCGGATGGTGCGCGACAGCCGGACGCGGGCAACGTCGGCGAAGGAGACGATTGCGATGTGGCCGTCGGTGCGCCGCGGCGAGGATCGGAATATTTTTCCGAATCAGGAGAAGGCGGATGTGATGTTTAATTCGGCGCTGGTGTATGAGCTTTCGGTTCTGAAGCTGTATGCGGAACCGCTGCTGTTCCAGATTGAGGAGGGAGAGCCGGAGTACCAGGAGGCGAAGCGGCTGCTGAAGTTTTTGGATTATTTTGTCGGAGTGCCGATTGAGGATATTCCCAAGAATTCGATTCTGCGGGAGTTTGTGGGGGGAAGCTGCTTTGATGTGTGAAAGGCTGTTTTGTATGGCTTTGTGGGATCTGCGATTTGGGGATGGACAAGAAAGAGAGTTTGTGGTAAGATTATTAACTGTCTGATGTTCCGTTTTTGACAAAGTAAGATATGTAATCGCGGCTGGCAGGACCGAAAGGGGCCAGGTGAGGAAAGTCCGGGCTTCGCAGGGCAGGATGCCGGATAACGTCCGGCGGAGGCGACTCCAGGGATAGTGCAACAGAGAGATACCGCCAGGTTTTTCCTGGTAAGGGTGGAAAGGCAGTGTAAGAGACTACCGTTTCTCTGGTAACAGAGAAAGCCATGTAAACCCCATCCGAAGCAAGACCGAATAGAAAACGTATATGGCTGCCCGTCATGTTTTCAGGTGGGTCGCTTAAGGGGACTGGCGACAGTTCCATTGGATAGATGATTACACACGACATAACCCGGCTTATCGTTTTGCTTTGCATAAGACGGAAATTCAGGCATCTGGATAAAATAAGTACGCCGGGAACGGACACGAGTGGATTGTGTTTGTTGCGTACTTATTTTATCCGGCCATCTGGCGCAAGCCGCACATTCCCGCGGACCGCTGCATGGTGTGAAAAAAATGCATGTCATGAAAGAAAAAATAAAGGAGACAGCAGGATGAAAGTGATATTGGCTTCGGGGTCACCCAGAAGAAGAGAGTTGATGGAGATGTTGGGAATACGGTGTAAGGTTCAGGCTTCAGGGGCGGAAGAAGTTGTGACGTCTGCGGAACCGGAGAAGGTTGTGGAGGAGCTTTCACGGCTGAAATGTCTGGATGTTGCGGAGATTACCGAAGGGGATGCCGTTGTGATCGGGGCGGATACGGTTGTGGCTTTTGAAGGGGAGATCCTTGGCAAGCCGAAAGGGATAGAACATGCCAGAAGCATGATGCAGCAGTTGCAGGGAAGGGTGCATCAGGTGTATACTGGAGTTACGATTGCGGTAACAGAGGGGGACGCAAAGCGTGTGGTATCGTTCTGTGACCGTACAGATGTAGAGTTTTATGCGATGACAGAGGAGGAGATAAACGGGTATCTTGCTCTTGAGAAAGAGGGGGAGGCTCCTGTGTGGTCGGATAAGGCTGGAGGATACGGAATTCAGACGGTGTTTGGGACAAAGTTTGTGAAAGGAATCCAGGGAGACTATTATAATGTGATGGGACTGCCGGCGTCCCGGGTTTATCATGAGTTGAAAAATCTGGGCGTTCTGGAATAGAAGGAGGTAAGAGAAGATGAAAAAGTTTTCGGAAATTGAATACGTAAGGCCGGACATGGAGGCAGAGCAGGAAAAAGTAAGAGCGTATACGAAGGCGCTCAAAGAGGCAAAATCATATGAGGAGCTGCGCGGACTTTTTATGGAAGAAAAAACGCGCGAGGATGCCTGGGCGACAATGGCGGAAGTGGCGCAGGTAAGATATACGGTGGACACCAGAGATTCGTTTTATGAAGGAGAGGTTCAGTTCTGGAATGAGACGATTCCGGCGATCCATCTGCTGATACAAAAGGCAGAGAAGGTGATTCTGGAGTCTCCGTTTATCAAAGAGTTTGCAGAGGAGTTCGGGGAATTTTTTGTGAAGAATATGGAGGTTGGCCAAAAATTAGCGGACGACTGTATCGTGGAGGATCTGATCGAAGAGGCGAATCTGACGCAGCAGTACAGTAAAATTACGGCGAATGCTTCGACGGAATTTAAGGGCGAAACGTGTAATTTTTATGGACTGCTGAAGGCGATGCAGAGTACGGACCGCCAGATGCGGAAAGAGGCGATGACGGCATGGGGAGATTTGTATGAAGAGATTTCCGGTGAGCTGGATGCGCTGTATGACAAGATGGTTCCGCTGCGCGATAAAATTGCGAAGAAGCTGGGATTTTCTTCTTACATTGAATTTATTTACCTGAGCTATGGAAGATACGATTATACGGCGGAGGATGTTGCAAAGTTCCGTGCGCAGGTGAAGGAGAAGATTGTACCGCTCTGCCTGGAGCTTCGGAAGGAGCAGGAGAAACGGCTTAGAGTGGACCGGCTGCATTATTACGATGAGGAGCTGATTTTCCCGGAAGGAAATGCGGTTCCGGAAGGAACGACGGAGGAACTGGTTGCGAAGGCGCAGAAGATGTACCATGAGCTGTCGAAAGAGACGGGTGAGTTCTTTGATTTTATGGTGGAGCATGAGCTGTTTGACCTGGAGACGAAGCCGGGAAAACAGACAGGCGGTTACTGCACATTTCTGAATACGTTCAAGGCGCCGTTCATCTTCTCCAACTTTAATGGTACGAGCGCGGACGTTGATGTTCTGACTCATGAGGCGGGCCATGCATTCGAGGCGTATACGGCGGCAAAACAGATTCCGTTTATGGATATGGTATTCCCGACAAGCGAGGTGGCGGAGATTCACTCGATGACAATGGAGCATTTCGCATACCCCTGGATGAATGCATTCTTTGGAGAGAAAGCAGATGATTACCGTTATGCGCACCTGATGAGCGCGCTGGAAGTGATTCCGTACATGGTATGTGTGGATGAGTTCCAGCATAAGGTATTTGAAAATATCGGCATGACGGCCAAGGAGCGCCGTGCGATCTGGCATCAGTTAGAGCTGACCTATATGCCATGGAGAAATTATGACGGCCACAAGTTCCTCGAGGAGGGCGGTTTCTGGATGCAGAAGCAGCATATCTTTGTGAACCCGTTCTATTATATTGATTATGCGCTGGCACAGATCTGTGCTTTCCAGTTCTTTGAGCGTTCCAAAAAAGAGCCGGAAAAGGCGTGGGACGATTATTACCGTCTCTGCCAGGCAGGCGGAAGCAAGGGATATTTTGCACTGCTGGAGCTGGCAGGACTGAAGAATCCGTTCGTGGATGGAACGGTGGAAGAAGTCGTTGCGGGACTGAAGCCCTATTTAAAACGAAAAGTAAAGTATACGATCCGTCCGGTAAAAGAGGAAGATCTGAAAAAGGTAGCCGAGGTGGAGGCGCTATGTTTCCCGGCTGCCGAGGCGGCAGGTTATGAAGACTTCATGGAGCGGTACAAAACCTGTAAAAACAGCTTTTTTGTGGCGGAAACTGAAGACGGCGAAATCGCAGGCTTCTGCAATGGCTGCTGTGCGGATACTGATTATCTGGCGGATGCACTCTACCATGACGCCACGCTGCACAACCCGGACGGCGATTATCAGATGATTTTCGGACTGGACGTCAATCCGAAGTTCCAGAAACAGGGCATTGGAGAAGCACTGATGCGTCATATGGTAAAAAGCGCAGGAGAGCGTGACAAAAAAGCCGTTGTTCTTACGTGCAAGGATCATATGATTCCATTCTACAAAAGGATCGGATACGAATATATCGAACTTTCCGACTCGACGCATGGCGGTGCAAAATGGCATAAGATGATGTACCGTTTCTAAAAAGAAATGGAAAGCAAAAAGGGCAGAACAGGGAGATACGAAATTTCTCTGTTCTGCCTTATTTTTCAAAAAAACAGGGCTCTTAACGAAGGCTTTTTCTCAGTAACGGAGTAAATTTCAGAAAAAAATACAAAAAAATAGTAAAAAAGCAGTTGACATCTAACGTACGTTAGCATATACTAACAACTGAAATAGAGATGAAACTCATTATCATACACAGGAGGTAATTGACTATGCCTTTAACGATGGCAAATCCAGGCGAATGTTACACAATCAGAAAAGTCGGCGGAAAAGAAGAGACCAGAAGATTTCTTGAAAATCTTGGCTTCGTCGTTGGTGGAAACGTGACAGTCGTATCGGAAATCGACGGCAATCTCATTGTGAATGTGAAAGATTCCAGGGTAGCCGTTGGAAAAGATATGGCAGCCAAAATCCTGATTTGATAGGAAAGAAGGAGAGAAGATGAAGACTTTAAAAGAGACTTCCGTAGGAGAAACCGTTAAAGTTGTAAAACTCAACGGCTCCGGTCCGGTCAAAAGAAGAATCATGGATATGGGAATCACCAAGGGTGTTGACGTATTCGTGCGCAAAGTTGCTCCGCTCGGCGATCCGGTCGAAGTAACCGTCAGAGGATACGAATTATCCTTAAGAAAAGCAGATGCCGAAATGATTGAAGTAGAGTAAATTTTTTTTGCCTGCTTGTTAGCGGATGCTAACGAAAGCAAGCTGTAGCCAATATTGGTAAGGCTTGTGAAGTTATTAAAATCAGTAAAAATCAAAGAAAGAGGGGCATGGAAAAAATGGCAATTAAGATTGCACTCGCAGGAAACCCGAACTGCGGTAAGACAACATTGTTCAATGCACTGACAGGCTCCAACCAGTTCGTAGGAAACTGGCCAGGTGTAACCGTCGAGAAAAAAGAAGGAAAGCTCAAAGGCCACAAAGATGTCACCATCATGGACCTTCCGGGTATCTATTCTTTATCTCCGTATACACTGGAGGAAGTGGTAGCCAGAAATTACCTGATTAATGAAAGACCGGATGCGATCCTGAACATCGTAGATGGTACCAACATTGAGCGTAACCTGTATCTGTCCACACAGATCATGGAACTTGGTATTCCGGTGATCATGGCTGTCAATATGATGGATATTGTTGAGAAGAACGGAGACAAAATACATATCGACAAACTGGCGAAAAAGCTGGGCTGTGAAGTTGTAACCATCTCTGCTCTGAAGGGAACCGGAATCAAAGAAGCTGCTGATAAAGCAGTGCAGATTGCACAGAAAAAAGGTGCTGCTGTACCGGTTCATGAGTTTGACAAGGATGTGGAGGCAGTCATCCGCACCGTTGAGAGCAAACTCGGAAGTGATATTGTAAATGAGCAGAAACGCTTCTTTGCAATCAAACTTCTGGAGAAAGATGATAAGATCACAGAGCAGATGAAATCCGTTCCGGATGTATCTGCCGAGATCAAACAGCTGGAAGACAAATTTGATGACGATACCGAGAGTATTATTACAAACGAGCGTTACGTTTATATTTCCAGCATCATCGGTGACTGTGTCACAAAGAACAAGAAAAACGCCATGACAACATCGGATAAGATCGACCGGATCGTAACCAACCGCTGGCTGGCACTTCCGATCTTCGCGGTTGTTATGTGGGTTGTATATTATGTATCTGTCACAACAGTAGGTACTTTTGTAACGGACTGGACCAACGATGTACTCTTTGGAGAGATCATTCCGCCGGCCATTGAAAATCTGCTGAACGCGATCCACTGCGCTGACTGGCTGCAGGGTCTGATCCTGGATGGTATTGTTGCCGGTGTTGGTGCCGTACTTGGATTCGTACCGCAGATGCTGGTACTGTTCCTGTTCCTGGCATTTCTGGAGTCCTGCGGTTACATGGCGCGTGTTGCATTCATCATGGACCGTATCTTCCGTAAATTTGGACTTTCCGGAAAATCCTTCATTCCGATGCTGATCGGAAGTGGCTGCGGTGTTCCTGGTATCATGGCTTCCCGTACCATCGAGAATGACCGTGACCGTAAAATGACCATCATGACAACAACGTTTGTACCTTGTGGAGCAAAACTTCCAATCATCGCCCTGATCGCAGGCGCCCTGTTTAATGGAGCTTCCTGGGTTGCACCAAGTGCTTACTTCGTTGGTATCGCAGCAATCATCTGCTCCGGTATCATCCTGAAAAAAACAAAACTGTTCGCCGGTGATCCGGCTCCGTTTGTTATGGAGCTTCCGGCTTACCACTGGCCGACGGTAAGCAACGTTCTTCGCAGCATGTGGGAGCGTGGCTGGTCCTTCATCAAAAAAGCCGGTACCATCATCCTGATGTCCACCATCGTTCTGTGGTTCCTGATGAACTTCGGATGGGTTGACGGATCCTTCGGAATGCTGGAAGCCGAGCAGTTAAATGACAGTATCCTGGCTTCCATCGGAAGCGTGATCGCTCCTCTGTTTGCACCTCTTGGATGGGGCGACTGGAAGATGGCTGTTGCAGCTGTTTCCGGACTGATCGCAAAAGAGAACGTTGTTGGTACCTTTGGTATCCTGTTTGGCTTTGGTGAAGTTGCAGAAGACGGTGCCGAGATCTGGGGACAGCTCGCAGGAAGCTTATCTACGGTAGCAGCTTATTCCTTCCTGGTATTCAACCTTCTGTGCGCACCGTGCTTCGCAGCAATGGGCGCAATCAAACGTGAGATGAACAATACCAAATGGTTTTTTACTGCAATCGGATATCAGACACTGCTTGCCTATGTTGTATCCCTGTGCATTTATCAGATCGGTAACCTGTTCATCGGCGGCGGTTTTGGAATCGGAACGGTAGTTGCTGTTCTGCTCATCATCGGATTTGTATATCTGCTGGTAAGACCTTACAAAGAGAGCGCAACTCTGAGCGTTTCCACCAACAAAATGTTCAGCAAATAATTGCTGTGACAGATAGAGAACATGTATCTGATGAAGAGTCCGTATCCGGCATCCGCTGCAGGATGCGGACTCTTTTGAAAAGAAAGGAGTTGTTTCTATGGGAACTTTTATCACACTTGTAGTCGTTGTTGGTCTGGTAGGACTTGCAGTACGCAGTATGATTAAAGATAAAAAAAGTGGCAAGGGAAGCTGTGGTGGTAACTGCGGGCAGTGCAAGGGACATTGCGACTGACAGGACAGGAATCATCATCAGGAGGTAGAACGTATGCCGCAGGAACAGACAAAGCATGAAGCCAGAAATTATCACAGAACACAGATGAAGCGAGAACTGATTATTCAGAAGCTCCGGGAACAGGGATGCAGAATAACCAGACAGAGACGGATTCTGCTCGATATTATCCTGGAAGAGGAGTGCTCCTGCTGTAAAGAAATTTACTATAAAGCTCTGCAGAAAGACAGCAGCATCGGGCCTGCTACGGTGTATCGCATGGTGAATACACTGGAGAGCATCGGTGCAATCAGCCGCAAAAATTTTTACAAGATTGCCTGTGGAGAAGAATGCTTCAAAGATCAGGGCTGTACCGTAGAACTGAGCGATCATACCATCTGCCGCTTAAGCGGAGAGATGTGGATGGACGTGATGAAATCCGGACTGAAGGCAAAGGGCTATATTCAGAATCAGGATATTGAAAATGTGATTGTTTCAGCGGTGGAAGGCTGAAAAACGGGGAAAACGGGTGAAAATTCCTTCCGTTTTCCCTGTTTTAATGAAAATAATTATCAAAAAGAACTGTACGTATTGTCTAACCGAGCAGGTGAGTGCTATACTGTGAACCACAGCGGGGGAAGATGTAAAATTCAGGAAAAATTTATTTTAACAATAGGAGGAAATGTAATATGACAATCAAAGATTTAAAACATCCAGGACTTTTCGCAGCAGGAGTATTATTCGGAACAGCAGGTATCAAAGCACTGTCCAGCAAGGATGCGAAAAAACTTTACACCAACTGCACCGCAGCTGTTCTTCGTGCAAAGAAAGTTGTTATGGATACGGTAACGACCATCCAGGAGAATGCGGAGGACATCTATGCTGACGCAAAACAGATCAACGAAGAGCGTGAAGCAGCAGAAGAGGCAGTAGAGGATGTAGCTGAAGAGACAGCAGAGGAAGCTGTTGAAGCAGAAGCAGAGGATACGGTTGAGGCATAAGCTGTACACAGCAACATCTGATTTACGTCGTATTCATACGGAAAAAACAAAACGCCTGCAGAATTCTCTGCAGGTGTTTTTCTAGGAGGCATAAGATTTGAAATTTTATATTAAACACGAAAGCAGAGGCAGAATCCGAATCCATCTGGCACAGAAGCGCATGTCCTCCGTACAGGCAGAGACACTGCTGTACTATCTGCAGAATCAGAACCAGGTATCTTTCGCGAAGGTATATGACAGAACCGGCGATGCCGTGATCTGTTACGAGGGAGAACGAGCCGCTGTGATTCGGATGATACAGCTCTTCCACTACGAGGAAGTAGAGCTGCCGACCGGACTGCTTGAGAGCTCCGGCAGAGCGTTAAACAACGAATATCAGGAAAAGCTGATCAGCAAAGTGATTTACCACTTTGGAAGAAAATGGCTTCTTCCGGCACCGATCCGTGCCATCTATACTACGGTTGTTTCCGTAAAATATATCTGGAAAGGAATCCAGACACTGGCACAGGGAAAGATCGAAGTTCCGGTTCTTGATGCAACCGCAATCGGTGTTTCGATGCTCCGCGGCGACTATGGAACCGCAGGCTCTGTCATGTTCCTGCTCGGCGTAGGAGAGCTGCTTGAGGAATGGACGCATAAAAAATCCGTCGGAGATCTGGCACGCAGCATGTCGCTGAACGTCGGAAAGGTATGGCTGAAAAAAGACGGCCAGGAAATTCTCGTTCCGTCTGAAAAAATTGTTGCGGGCGACGAGATTGTCGTACATATGGGAAATCTGATTCCATTCGACGGCGAGGTATCCAACGGCGAGGGTATGGTAAACCAGGCTTCTCTGACCGGAGAATCTGTTCCGGTACGCCGTACCTTAGGTTCCGTTGTCTATGCGGGAACGGTTCTTGAGGAGGGCGAGCTTACCATTCTTGTGAAGCAGACCGGCGGATCCAGCCGTTACGAGAAGATTACCGCGATGATCGAAGAGTCCGAGAAACTGAAATCCGGACTGGAGAGCAAGGCAGAGCATCTGGCAGACCGTCTTGTACCGTATTCCCTTGGCGGAACGGCGTTGACGTATCTTCTGACCAGAAATGCAACGAAAGCACTCTCTATTCTGATGGTGGACTTCTCCTGTGCGTTAAAACTTGCCATGCCGATTTCCGTTCTCTCTGCAATCCGCGAGGCAAACCAGCACAAGATCACCGTAAAGGGCGGTAAATTCCTGGAGGCTGTGGCGGAAGCGGATACGATCGTTTTCGATAAGACCGGAACACTGACAAAAGCGCAGCCGACCGTAGCAGAGGTGGTATCCTTCAGCGAAACAAAGAGCACGGATGAGCTTCTGCGCATCGCAGCCTGCCTGGAAGAGCATTTTCCGCATTCCATGGCAAAAGCCGTAGTAGACGCGGCAAAAGAGAAACATCTGGATCACGAGGAGATGCACTCCAAAGTAGAATATATCGTTGCACACGGTATTTCTACAACGATCAATGGCAAAAAAGCGATTATTGGAAGTTATCACTTCGTATTTGAGGATGAGAATAGTATCATTCCGGAAGGAATGGAAGAGAAGTTCCGTCATCTGCCGGAGGAGTATTCTCATCTCTATCTTGCCTTAGAAGGTGTACTTGCAGCAGTTATCTGCATTGAGGATCCGCTTCGTCCGGAGGCGGCCGAAATTATCTGTCAGCTGAAAAAAGCAGGTCTGAAAAAGATCGTCATGATGACCGGAGACAGCGAGCGCACGGCAAAAGCGATCGCGAAGAAGGTCGGCGTGGACGAGTACTATGCTGAGGTACTGCCGGAGGATAAGGCAAACTTTGTGGAGAAAGAAAAAGCAGAGGGACGTAAAGTCATTATGATCGGTGACGGTATTAACGATTCACCGGCACTTTCTGCCGCAGACGTTGGAATCGCCATCAGCGAGGGCGCAGAGATTGCGCGTGAGATCGCGGATATCACCGTTGCCGCAGACGATCTGGCAGAAATTCTGGTGCTTCGTATGCTGAGCAACCGTCTGATGAAACGGATTCATAAGAATTACCGCTTTATCGTTACGTTCAATGCCGGACTGATTCTGCTCGGCGTGGGCGGCATTTTACAGCCAACCACTTCCGCACTGCTTCACAATACATCTACTCTTTACATTGGCTTAAAGAGTATGGGTAACCTGCTGGACGAGCCGGTATAAAAAACAGAACAGAATAGCAACGGGAAAGCCGCTGGAGTCTTCTTCTTAAGATTCCAGCGGCTTTTTAACAAAAGCAGGGAAAGTCTCTGCTTCCATTGCGAATATTCTTTCACCAGCGTGATGTGAAAAAGAAAATGATACAATTTTCTCAAGAAAAGCCGGAAAAATTTGCAGGATATCCTTGACAAAATCCGACAAAAACGGTATGATATACCCAACAGTTAGATGTAGCTAACTAAAGTACAACGGATAAAACCAAAAATCATACGGGATCCCGGTAGAGGGATTCTTTCTTAAAACACAGGAGTTAGAATAAACTAATTTCAAGTAGCATAAGATAACAACAGAAAGGCAGGTAGAGAAGATGAGTGTCGTAATTATCGGTGGAAATGAAAGAATGGTGTGTCAATATACAGATATCTGTAAAGACTATGGATGTAAAGCAAAGGTGTTCCCGAAAGAGCATGGCTCCGTTAAGAAAAAAATTGGGAATCCGGATCTGATGATTCTCTTTACCAACACCGTATCCCACAAAATGGTCATCACTGCTTCCCAGGAAGCAAAGAAAAACAATATTCCGATCGCAAGAATCCATACCAGCAGTGCCACCGCACTTCGCTCGGTATTAGATGAGCACTGCGCAGCAGCAATGTAAGAAGGAGACGTAAAAGGCATGATTGAGAGATTTCTGATCGAACACTGTTCGGCAACGCTGGCTTCCATCAAAGCCGCAAATTTATGTAATATGACATTTTCATCCAAAGAAGAACTGGAAGATCAGATTTCATACTGGAGTGCCTGTCTGGAACCAAAAGGAATTCACATCTTTGTATTGCGGGAGCATGAGACGAGAGCACTGGTCTATGTGTACCGTGAAGGGCTTCTCCAGAAGGAGCTGGAAAATCCGGAGAATGCAGCGTTTTTAAAATCCTATGGATATGAAAATACAGACATTGCCTATGCACTGAATCGCCTGAAAACCCGGGTAGCAGAGTGTAAAGAAGGATTTCCGCATGAGATCGGTGTGTTTCTCAACTATCCGCTCGGTGATGTGATCGGTTTTATTGAGAACAAAGGCCACAATTATAAATGCAAGGGATGCTGGAAGGTCTATTGCAATGAGTGCGAAACACAGAAAACATTTCAGCGCTATCAGAAATGCAGAAACGTGTATCTGCGTCTCTGGAAGCAGGGAAGAAGCGTTTTACAGCTCACCGTAGCTGTTTAACATAAAATCCTGCATACCATAAAAAGGGCAGTAGGATCGGGGAAAGAAAAATCCCCCGGAATCAGAAAATAAAGAAAGAAGGATTTGAAACATGAGCAAAGTAGCAGTAGTTTATTGGAGTGGAACCGGCAACACAGAAATGATGGCACAGAAAGTAGCAGAGGGAGCAAAAGAGGCAGGCGCAGAAGTTTCTGTTCTGACTTGCGCAGATTTCTCTGCGGATGATGTAGATGCATACGATGCAATCGCTTTCGGATGCCCGGCTATGGGGGCAGAAGAGCTGGAAGATACCGAGTTCGAGCCAATGTTCTCCGCATGTGAATCCAAACTCTCCGGAAAGAAAATCGCTCTGTTCGGTTCCTATGGATGGGGAGACGGCGAGTGGATGCGCACCTGGGAAGAAAGCTGCAAAAATGATGGCGCCGAGCTGGTATGCGACAGCGTGATCTGCGCAGACGCGCCAGATGATGAAGCTGAGGCAGCATGCATTGCACTTGGAAAAGCACTCTGCTAAGCATAAATAAAAGGAAGAAAAAGCGGCAGCCCTTTTGTCTGGGACTGCCGCTTTTTTTTTCGGACAATGAGAAAGACTCGTTGTCATTTGGCTGTTAAAATTCGGTATCATCCGCATCGGATGGCCGTGACGGTTTTAAAAGAATTCCGTTGATTTCCACTTCATCGGCTGCCTCGATCAGAATATACGGTGTTCCGTCGATCGTACGGGTTTCGATGAGCTGGGCCTTTTCCGGGCTGACTTTGATGATAACATCCGGGGTGCGGATCTCGTAGTTCCGTGTACTGGCCACGTTCGAGGCAACGAAGCTTGCTTTCTCATCCGCAATGGATTCGTACTTCTCGTCGAACTCGTCAAGCTGTTCATTCGGTACGCCGCTGCTGGCGAGCAGACGTTTTACCTCGTGTTTATCGAGCACCACCGGTTCCGGATCGTCTTTCCGCTCTTCAATCATGGTATTTAAGTTCTCCTGAATGGTCATAACAGTAGAAAAATCACAGGCGGAATCGAGAGTTTCTTCTATAATAGACTGAAACGTTTCTTTCTGAGATTTCGCGGAAAGCGGCGCCTGACAGCCCAGGAAGTGGTCGAGAAAGTCCGGCTGATCCATCTCTGCGTTTTTCGTGAAATACAGCAGATTGTGGATATCCGTGTTGCGGTCTGTGAAGGCCGGGAAGAGAAAACCGTTTTCCGGTGCGCCGACCACCCAGTCCTGCACGCGGTTTTCAATCGTATTGTGGGACACATTGTAGCAGAGACCCGGTTTGTCGAGTTTTACCGGGCAGATGCTGCAGAGGATAAATTCATAGACGTAATCGGAAGCATCGTCCATATCCAGATTATCCGAAGCGCGTCCCGGTACATCGTAGGCACCATGGATCAGAATAATATAGTAGTTTTCCGGATAGAGATAATCCGCCATCACCTTTTCATAAAATTCATCAATCAGCGCTTCGTCCTTCAGCTCACTGTTGCGGAGTTTTAAGAGAAACTCCTGTGTGCCGCCCTCACTTTCCTGGGAGAGCGGGAACTCCATATTCAGCAGATTCTTTCCGATGGTACCGGAGAGGGTGCTTTTAAAAATCTTAAAATACTTAAACATTTCTTCCTCTTCGAGAGAGAGAAACGCTTCTTTTAATTTTGTCTTAATATTCTTTTCCGCATCCACATAGCATCCGCAGATTCGCGTGATCGCACAGTGGGATGGGGTAAACAGTTTTTTAATTTCGGCAATTTCCTTTTTGTTCATATAGAATGCTCCTTTATCAGCAATTTCGTATCTTAGACAAGTACTTTCTATTATAGACCATAGGGAAGGGAAAAGGCAAGAAAGAAAATGGCGACTATATCTTTTTACACTTTAAATATAATTTCAAAAATCTTGACAGAGGTACCGATTCTGTTATACGATTAGGTCTAATAAAGGGGAGTAATTTAAGTTTGAAAATTTGCGTTTGCAAGTCTTCCGATTATTCAGTTGCTTAAATGGATACGCATGAAATTAAGAAAAAGAGGAGAATGATAGTGGATATAAGTAAAAAATCTGTAAAAAAAATCCGGGAACTTATTGTGTTTACAGCATTTCTTGTGGTCGCACTGTGGAAGTTTAATGTGGTACTCGATGTGTTGAAAGCAATATGGGGGATCGTATTTCCATTTGTACTTGGCGGAGCGATCGCATTTGTGACCAACGTGCCAATGAGCTTTTTGGAAAAGAAAATTTTTGGAAGGGCAAAAAAAGAAAATAAGATAGTCGAAAAACTGGCAAGACCGATAAGCCTGTTCCTCACGATCGTATTTGCGGTTGGCGTGATTGTACTGGTGATGTTTGGTGTGATTCCGCAGCTTACGCGGACAATAGGAACCCTGATGATGAGTATCGCTGATTTTATTCCGCAGATGCAAAGCTGGATCCGGGAGTTTTCCCATAATAACCAGGAAATCATGAAGCTTGTAGATCAGGTACAGTTTAATCCGGATCAGGCGATCAAGTGGGGGATAAGCCTGCTTGGAAATGGCGCAGGAAATATGATGAATACCACAATGTCAGCAGTGGGTTCCATTGTTAGTGGAGTGGCAGCTTTTTTTGTTGCATTTTCATTTGCCTGTTATGTCCTTTTTCAGAAGGAAACGCTGCAGGTGCAGATTCGAAAAGTATTTTTCGCTTTTCTTCCAAAGGAAAAAGCAGATGTTTTTTTTAAAGTATGCTCTCTGACCTATCGGACATTTGCAAATTTTCTTACAGGTCAGTGCCTGGAAGCCGTGATCCTTGGCGGTATGTTTGTTGTTATATTGAGCATTTTGAGGATGCCATATGCACTTTTGATCGGAGTTTTAATTGCGTTTACGGCATTGATCCCGATTTTCGGAGCCTTCATCGGGTGTGCGGTGGGAAGCTTTTTGATCTTTATGGTAAATCCGAAACAGGCAATTTTATTTATTATAGTATTTCTGGTGCTGCAGCAGATCGAGGGAAATCTGATCTATCCTCATGTTGTAGGTGAGTCTGTAGGGCTTCCATCGATCTGGGTTCTTGCAGCAGTTACGATCGGCGGAAACCTTATGGGAATTGTAGGTATGCTTGTTTTCATTCCGTTGCTTTCCGTGTTCTATACTATTTTTCGGGAATTCGTATATCTGCATCTGAAAAAAAAGCAGATCAAACAGGTGACAAAGACAGAAATAGAAGAATATACGGCGGAAGAAATTGTAAATAGTGACATATCAGAGGTGAAATGATAGAATCCCATCTTTGAAGCTGTAAGGTGATAAAACGGTTACAAACCCAGTAAATATGGGTATTGTGGCCGTTTTTTTTGTGGATCATTATTCAACCGTCAAACTTCCGGGTGTTTTTATAGCAATCCCAGAAAATAATGCAAAACTTCAGCGCTGCAGAGCGTGAATTACTGCGTCACAGATTTTTATATCTTAGACAAGTACTTCCTATGATAGACCACAGGGAAGGGAAAGGCAGGAAAGAAAAAAATGGACAATGGATATTACAACTGTCTTGTCACATGACAAAAGTTGTGGTATACTAAGCGCTAAAGTGTTAAAAAAAATATCACGATTCAGGGTTCTGAATCGTGATAGTAAAAATAGGAAGGAAACAAAACCAATGGATACCAGAAGAGAAAAGCTGGAAGCATTAAAGAAAGAAAAAAACGCCGTCATCATGCACACTATTACGTGCCGGATGAAGTGCAGGAAATTGCCGATTACATCGGAGATTCGTATTACTTAAGCGACATGGCGACGAAAGTGGACGCCAGTGTTATCGTTCTCTGCGGCGTTCGTTTCATGGGTGAGAGCGCCAAAATCTTAAACCCGGGCAAAAAAGTACTGCTCCCGGATCTGCATGCCGACTGCCCGATGGCTCACATGGCAGCGATTGAAAAAATCGAGGAAGTCCGGAAAGAGTACCCGGATGTGGCTGTCGTATGCTATGTCAATTCCACCGCGGAATTAAAAAGTCATTCCGACGTCTGTGTCACATCCTCCAATGCAGTGAAAATTGTAAAAGAACTGCCGAACCACGACATTTTCTTTATCCCCGACGAGCACCTTGGTACCTATGTGGCTGAGCAGGTGCCGGAGAAACATATCATCTTAAATGACGGTTTCTGCCACGTACATGCTGCCATCCGTCCGGAAGCTGCAAAGACTGCAAAGGAAGCGCGTCCGCAGGCAAAGCTTCTCGTCCATCCGGAGTGCAGAAGTGAGGTCGTTGCACTTGCCGATTACGTCGGAAGCACCGCAGGCATCATCAAATATGCCGAGGCAAGTAAAGATACCGAGTTTCTCGTTGCAACCGAGCTTGGCGTTTTCGCAGAGCTGAAAAAGCGCTGCCCGGATAAGAAGTTTTATGCAGTGGGAAATACGCAGATCTGCCCAAATATGAAAAAAGTGACATTGGACAAATTAATAGAAGCACTGGAAAACGAGGAGAATGAAGTTCTGTTAAGCGAACAGGAAATTTCAGACGCACATGCGCCGCTGTTAAGAATGCTCGAGCTTGCAAAGTAACAAAATAAGCAGAACGCAGAAGCGGAAAAGAGGAAATGAAATGAAAAAGTATTATGATGCAGTGATTGTAGGATGCGGTGTGGCAGGATGTTTTGCGGCACTTCATCTGCCCCAGGAAGCCGATATTCTGATGATAACAAAAGCAGATACCGAGGACAGCGACTCCTTCCTCGCACAGGGCGGTATCTGTGTTCTGAAAAACGAGAGCGATTACGATGCGTTCTATGAGGATACGATGCATGCCGGCCACTATGAAAATACGCCGGAATCCGTCGACATTATGATCCGTTCTTCCCAGAATGTCATCAATCAGCTTATCGCCTGGGGTGTGGATTTCCGTCGCGATGAGAACGGAGAACTCTGTTATACGAAAGAAGGCGCACATTCTACCAACCGCATCCTGTTCCACGACGATGTAACCGGAAAGGAGATTACGAGCAAACTTCTCGCGCAGGTAAAAAAGCTGCCGAACGTGACGCTTCTTGCGCACACGGAAATGTGTGATATTCTTTCACGCAAAAATGTCTGCGAGGGTGTTCTGATCCGGGATGAAGAAGGAAAGCTGATTCCGGTTTATACCAGGGATGTGATCTGGGCATGCGGTGGCATCGGCGGAATTTATGATAATTCCACGAACTTTCCGCATCTGACCGGAGATGCACTTGCAATTGCAATCCACAGGAACGTAGCACTGAAAAATGTCAATTACGTACAGATTCATCCAACAACGCTGTATTCCCAAAAGAAAGGCCGCCGTTTCCTGATTTCCGAATCTGTCCGCGGAGAGGGCGCTGTTTTGCTCGATAAAAACGGTGAGCGTTTCACCGATGAGCTGCAGCCGCGTGACGTGGTATCCCGTGAGATTCACCGCCAGATGGAAAAGGATCACACGAAGCACGTATGGCTTTCCCTGAAACCGATTCCGCTCGATGTAAAAGAACGGTTCCCGAATATTTACCAGAAATGCCTGGAAGAAGGATATGATATTACGAAAGAACCGATTCCGGTTGTACCGGCACAGCATTACTTTATGGGCGGCGTCAAGGTAGACAGCAATAGCGAAACGACGATGGATCATTTGTATGCAGCAGGTGAGACGAGCTGTAATGGCGTGCACGGTGCAAACCGTCTGGCTAGCAATTCTCTGCTGGAGAGCCTGGTATTTGCAGAGCGTGCGGCAAAGAAGATTGCTGCCGAATTGGTCGCAGATGGTCCTACAGAGAACGCAGGCCGCAGAGAAACGGCGGGCGAGCCGGACGAAGACGAGTGGAAGCTCCTGGAAAAACGGTACGATATTAGAAAAGAAGATTACCAGAATATGGAAGAATATGCAGAACGCTGCAAAGAGAGCATCTGGGATGCGATCAGAAAGGAAGACGAATATGAATCCAATCACAAGAACACTAAATGTGGATAATCTGCTGCTGCTTGCACTGCAGGAGGACATTTCCAGCGAGGATGTAACGACAAACGCCGTGATGCCAAAAGCATGCCAGGGAACGGTACAGCTGCTCTGTAAACAGGACGGCGTTATTGCCGGCATGGAAGTTTTTGCAAGAGTATTTACCTTGCTCGATGAGCAAACCGAGATTATTCCGTATGTGAAAGACGGCGATGAAGTCAAAAAAGGCGATCTGCTGGCAACGGTAAACGGTGATATCCGCGTTCTGCTGTCCGGTGAAAGAACCGCGCTCAATTATCTGCAGCGGATGAGCGGAATCGCAACGTATACGAGAAGCGTTGCGAAGCTGCTCGAAGGTTCCAAAACGACCCTTCTCGATACCAGAAAAACGACCCCGAATATGCGTATTTTTGAAAAATATGCAGTCAAAATCGGTGGCGGCCAGAATCACCGCTACAATCTGTCCGACGGCGTTCTGTTAAAGGACAACCATATTGGAGCTGCAGGCAGTGTCACAAAAGCGATCGAGATGGCACGCGATTATGCTCCGTTTGTGCGTAAGATTGAAGTCGAGTGCGAAAATATTGATATGGTCCGCGAAGCAGCAGATGCAGGTGCCGACATTATCATGCTCGACAATATGACTCCGGCGCAGATGAAAGAGGCGGTAGCCGTCATCAACGGCAGAGCAAAAACCGAGTGCTCCGGAAATGTGACAAAAGAAAATATCGCCACTATCCTCGACACCGGCGTAGACTATGTTTCCAGCGGTGCACTGACGCATTCTGCACCGATTCTTGATGTATCATTGAAAAATCTGCATCCAATAGAATAAGTATAAAAATAGGAATCATTTCCTTATAGATATAAAAATCGCGAAATAAAAAAGCTTCTGTTCCTCCCGGAAAAAGGGAAGAACAGAAGCTTTTTTAAACAGGAAACTTCGTTGAATTTTCTTATAAAAAATTCTCCGGGTTTAGATTCCTTTTTGAAACAGGAGAAAGGAATATCCGATCGGAATCAAAACCAGCGCTGCGATCGTGAGAAATAAAATCCATTCAAGCTGCAGAAAGCTGTTTACGATCATGGCAACGCCGCCGATGATCCAAATCCAGCCGGCGAGGCGGTGAGTGCGGTTCCAGTTTTCCTGACTGTGAAGGGTCCATGGAACTTTGATGCCGGTTGTGTAGTTCTGTTTGCATTTTGGCATGTAATTGCCGATGAGAATAAAGAGAAGGCCGACAATCCCATTGCTAACAAAACCGATATCAACTGCGATGCCGACTGCGTTTGCATAGATGCAACAGCAGACGATCAGGGAGGTTATGGGTATGATCCACAGAACAAGACGGATCATCTTCGGACCGATGTTCTGCCGCTTCGGATCAGAAAAAGTGAGAACAGCGGTAAAAATCTGCAGAGCGGCAAGAAACAGAGGAATACCGATCACTGCCATCGTTTTACTGCTCCAGCCGTTGGGAACGTTGTTTGTGCCAAAATGGGTGGCAATGGTGTCCGGCATGCGATTCCAGAGCAGAAGTCCGATCACCATCGGAAAAGAGAAATGAGTGTTGTCAGAATCAGTGTTGTTTTATATTTTTTCCACATCAGAAGTGCCTCCTTTGAGCTCTGAAATCCAGAGCATGATTTCTTCCAGGACGGAAGTGTTGAGTTCATAATAAATAAAATTTTTCTCCCGGGATTCCAGCACAAGGTCTGCTTTTTTCAGAATACCGAGATGGTAGGAGATGGTTGCACCTGTCATATCAAAGTGCGATCCGATCTCCCCGGCAGAAAGTCTTTCGTTTTTCAGAAGCTCCAGAATCCTTCGCCGGACAGGATCGGAGAGAGCTTTAAACGTTTCTGCGAATGCCATGAAAACCTCCTTTCCGGCAGTATGAATGCAAATTAATTAGAAATTTATCTAAATACTTTTTATCACAGGGAAAGCGAAAAGTCAATAAGCATTTCGAAAAAAATCTAAATAGTTTTATTGTTGATTTTGAGTTGCTATTTTCTGTAGAATACGCTACGATAAGGGTAAAGTTGTAGAAAAAGGGGGACAAAAACATGAAAAAACACCTGTCCGTGCGCTACGGCACGATACAGGGCTGCTACTGGATGGGATACGCGGCACTGATGGGGTATGCCAGCGTCTATCTTCTTGAAAAAGGCTTCACAAACACACAAATCGGCCTTCTGACGGCAGTTGGCTGTATCGTGTCAGCGGTTCTGCAGCCTGCGCTGGCATCCTACGCAGATCGGCCGGAAAGCCCGTCCGTACGAACAATGCTCCTTGGAGCGAACCTGATTCAGCTTGTTCTTATCATTTCCCTTGCTGCAACGGCAGAAAGCAGTTCTATGGTGGTAAGGACACTGCTGTACGGCGCAAGCATTACGATGCTGATGCTGATGATTCCGTTCGTTAATTCTCTTGGTATGGAGACGATCCGCCAGGGAGAGGAACTTGATTACGGAATCGGGCGCGGCATGGGTTCCGTTGCATATGCGATTGCATCATGGCTGCTCGGCCGGCTGACCGCATCCTTTGGAGCAGACATGATTCCGATCTGGCTATCGCACTGACCATTCTTTTCCTCATCTGTGTATTTCGCTTTCCGTTTAAAAAGGACAGGAAAAAAGCAGAAGCAGAAAAAGAAGAGACAGGAGCAGCCGGTCCGGTCGATTTTCTGAAACGGTATCCGTCCTTCGTGGTAGTACTGCTTGGCTGCATTCTGATCTTTATGTCACATAGCCTGATTAACAGCTTCAATTATCAGATTGCAATGGCAAAAGGTGGTGGCAGCGGTGAGATGGGAAATGCGATGACCATCTCTGCAGTTTCCGAGCTGCCAACGATGTTTCTGTTCGGCTATCTGCTGAAAAAGAAGAGCAGTGTTTTCTGGTTCCGTCTCTCCGGCCTGTTTTTTGTCCTGAAAAGCATAGGAACCTTCCTGGCCTTTAATATTCCGACATACTACGCTGCTCAGCCGTTCCAGATGTTCGGCTGGGCGCTGCTCAACGTCGCCTGCGTCTATTACGTGGATGGTATCATGGAGCCGCAGGATTCGATTAAAGGACAGGCATATATGGCGATGACCATCACCGTAGGAAATGTAATGAGCTCCCTGCTTGGCGGCTGGCTTATCGATGCAGCCGGTATTGGCACGATGCTGATCTGCGCATCTCTTGCGGCCTTCATCGGCTGGCTGATTGTGTGCCTCGGTTCGAAAGAAGCAAAAACTGCATAGGAAAGATAAAAGAAAGCGCCCGAAACCGAACGTGGTTCCGGGCGCTTTGCCGTACAGCTCTTATTTATTTCTGTTTCCTGTATACTTCTCATCACAGTATTTGCAACGGTAAACCTCTTTTTCCGGGTCAGCCAGGATAAAGACATGCTTTAATCCCTGTTCAATAGAAGTGATACAGCGCGGGTTTTTACATTTAATCACATCAACCACCTGTTTCGGCAGATGAAGTTCTTTTTTCTCCGTAATCTCGCCGTCTTTAATGACATTGACAGTGATATTGTGATCGATAAAGCCTAAGATGTCAAGATCCATCTTATCAACCGAACACTCAACTTTCAGAATGTCCTTTTTTCCCATTTTTTCACTTTTGGCATTTTTAATAATGGCTACGGTACAGTCCAGCTTGTCCAGTCCCAGATCATGGTAAATGGTCATAGCCTTTCCTGCTTTAATATGGTCGAGCACGAAGCCCTCTTCAATACGTCCTACGTTCAGCATAGCGAAAGATGCTCCTTTCTTAATCGACTTTGATGTTCAGCAGCGTCAGAATCAGGGCCATACGTGCATAAACACCGTACTGAACCTGTTTAAAGTAAGCAGCGCGCGGGTCGTTATCCACGTCAACGGAGATCTCATTGACACGCGGCAGCGGATGCAGAACCAGCATTTCCGGAGAAGCAAGATCCATTTTGGACTGATCCAGAATATAGAAATCCTTCATACGGATGTAATCATCCTCGTTGAAGAAACGTTCTTTCTGGACACGGGTCATATAAAGAACATCCAGCTTCGGGAGAACATCTTCCATTTTAATAACTTCCTCAAACGGAACATTGTTTGCGCGCAGCACATCATCACGGATGTAATCCGGGAGACGAAGCTCCTCCGGGGAGATTAATACAATTTTAATGCCGGTATAACGAACCAGCGCTTCAATCAGGGAATGAACCGTTCTGCCGAATTTAAGATCACCGCAGAAGCCGATGGTAAGATTGTTCAGGCGACCCTTTAAAGAACGGATGGTGAGAAGATCGGTAAGAGTCTGCGTCGGATGCTGATGTCCGCCATCACCTGCGTTGATCACAGGAATACGGGAGTACATCGATGCAACGAGCGGAGCACCTTCTTTCGGATGACGCATGGCACAAATGTTTGCAAAGCAGGATACCACGCGGATGGTGTCGGCTACGCTTTCGCCTTTGGAAGCGGAAGAAGAATTGGCAGAAGAAAAACCAAGAACAGTACCGCCAAGATTCATCATGGCAGCCTCAAAGCTGAGACGGGTGCGTGTGCTTGGTTCATAAAATAAAGTAGCAAGTCTTTTGCCATCGCAGGCATGTGCATATTTCTCCGGCTCTTTTCAATATCATTCGCCAGATCCATTAACTGGTCCAGTTCTTCGACCGAGAAATCAAGGGGACTCATTAAGTGTCGCATATATTACCTCCTATGAAGATCCTTATTTTTGTTACAGTTCACAGGTTCCCTGCGAACTGTAACATTCGCAGCCCTCATTTAAAGTTTTGCTTCGCAAAAGGAGGGCTGCTCACGCCTGAATCACTTTCTTACGCAGCGAAACAGCAGGTGTTTCCCTGCTGAGTGAACAGTAACTTATTTTTTCTGTGTTCCACCTTAACACAAAAACAGGATAAATGCAAGATAAAAAATGGCAGGAAAAAGGTCGAAAAGCAGAGTAATATGAAATGTGAAAAAATAAAGTGAAATAGCAGTCAAAAAGGAAAAAGATTGTACAAAAGCCGAATTTCGGAAGATCTTTTCTTGTAAATTAAACGGAGATGGAGTAAAATATTGATATCTGCAACAAATGCAGAGTATCAGGAGGACCAGATATGCTAGACTTAGGAAAAATCCGCGACGAGATCGATGCCACCGATGACGAGATCGTCCGCCTGTTCCAGCACCGGATGGCGCTGACGGCGGAGGTTGCGCAGTACAAGATAGAGACAGGAAAAGCCGTTTTTGATGCGGAACGTGAGCGCCAGAAGCTGGAAAAGCTGACAGGCGAGGGAACAAATGCATTCAATACAAAAGGCATCCAGGAGCTGTTCCAGCAGATCATGTCGATCAGCCGGAAGCGCCAGTATCAGCTGCTGACCGAGAACGGCGGCGAGGAGATGACCGATTACACACAGGTTGACCACCTCCCGACGCACGGCAGAAGAGTTGTCTTCCAGGGTGTGGAGGGCGCCTATAGCTTCGGTGCCATGAAAGAATTTTTCGATGATACGATCACCAGTTTCCACGTAGACACCTGGAAAGAGGCGATGGAGGCGATCACAAAGGGCGAGGCTGATTACGCTGTGCTTCCGATCGAGAACTCCACAGCAGGCATTGTATCCGATATTTATGATCTTCTGGTGGAATATCCGCACTATATCGTCGGTGAGCAGGAATTGCCGGTGGAGCATGTGCTGATGGCACTGCCGGGAGCTAAAGTCGAAGAAATCCGTACCGTAATTTCCCACCCGCAGGCACTGGCCCAGTGCCGCCGCTTTCTCGATTCCAATGAAAACTGGAAAACAGAGGAACGACTGAATACGGCCGCCGCTGCAAAAGAAGTATCTGAGAGCGGTGATTTGACGATGGCAGCCGTCGGAAGCCCATATGCAGCAGAACACTTCGGACTGCAGATCTTAAAAGAAGGCATTTTTGACGCCCGGGGCAATACGACACGCTTTGTTATTATTTCCGGTCAGAAACGCTTTGTAAAGGATGCACAGAAAATCAGCGTATGCATGGAACTGCCGCATCAAAGCGGTTCTCTTTACAATGCACTGGCACATTTTATTTACAACGATCTGAACATGACCAAAATCGAGTCCCGCCCGATTCCGCAGCGGAAATGGGAGTACCGTTTCTTCGTGGATTTCGAGGGGAACTTAAGCGATCCGGCAGTCAAAAACGCACTGCGCGGATTGCAGGCAGAATCCGCGAAATTCCGGATTTTCGGAAATTATTAATCCAGAAGAGAGGGCCGTACCAAGCGGCCTTTTCGCATAAATAAAATGAAAAATGACAGGAAGGAAGAGACAAAAGATGATTAGAATAGAAGAATGTATCCTCTACCGCGATTTCGCAGAGGGGGAGGTACTGCGCGATATGACGATACTGGTGGAGACCTACAAAAAACTGGTCAATGCTCAGATTTCCCTGAAGGACCGCCGGTTCCGTGAGAATATGAGCGCATATGAGCCGCAGTTTTATGAGGCACTGAACCGCCTTGTCGAGATGGCAAACCGCTACGGCTTCTCCGGAAATCTCTGGCATGATTATCTGACGTATCTGCTGGTAAACAAAGAAAATGCATTCTCTACCTCGTGCGAGATTGTCGGAAAAGTAGAGGGAAGCATCAACCAGATGGCAAAACACGACTTTGTCCGTTTCAAAGAACTGTTTGATTTTGATATCTGTGTTTTTGATGAAATTTTTGAGTCCGGCGATGCCTCTGTCATCAGTTCCTATGAGAACACGGACAGTCCGAATAAACTGTTCAACAAAGAAGTCCGGGATCGTATCTGTGAGCTGGCCATCCGTCTGGCAAAGGCTGCATCCGCAGATGAATTTATGGCTGATATGGTTCAGTTTTACAAAGATTTCGGAGTGGGAAAACTGGGACTTCACAAGGCATTTCGTATTGCGCATACAGGAGAGAACGTTGAGATTATCCCGATTACCAACATTCCGGATGTGCGCCTTTCTGATCTTGTCGGCTACGAAATTCCAAAGCAGAAGCTGATCGACAACACGAAAGCGTTTGTCGAGGGCAAGAAAGCAAACAACTGTCTGCTTTTTGGCGATGCCGGAACCGGAAAATCCTCCAGCATCAAGGGCATCCTGAATGAATATTACGATCAGGGACTTCGTATGATCGAGGTTTACAAGCATCAGTTTCAGGATCTGAATGAGCTGATTGCACAGATCAAAAACAGAAATTATAAATTCATTATTTACATGGATGACCTTTCCTTTGAAGAGTTTGAGATTGAGTACAAATACCTGAAAGCTGTCATTGAGGGAGGCCTGGAAAAACGTCCGGACAATATTCTTATTTATGCAACCTCCAATCGTCGCCATCTGATTAAAGAGGATTACAGTGATAAAGAAGGAACAAGACAGGATATGCATACTTCCGACACCGTACAGGAGAAGCTGTCCCTGGTATACCGTTTCGGCGTCAGCATTTATTTTGGTGCACCGGATAAGAAAGAATTCCAGAAGATTGTTTCCACACTGGCCGAACGATACGGCGTGACGCTGAGTGAGGAAGAGCTTTTGGCAGAAGCGAACAAATGGGAACTGTCCCACGGCGGTCTTTCCGGCCGTACCGCACAGCAGTTTATCGATTATCTGCTCGGAAAACAGTAAAAAGAAAAAGGTCAAAAAGTCCGCTTGGTATTGGGAGCGGGCTTTTTGGGATATCCTTTGAAAAAGAAGGAGGAAAAGCATATATGCAGTATTCCACATTTGCTGCCATTGATATCGGCAGCTACGACGTCATTCTGGAGATTTTCGAGATCTCCAAAAAGCAGGGTATCCGAAGCGTGGATAAGATCTGCCATCGGATGGAGCTTGGAAAAGATACGTACACGCTGGGAAAAATTCGCCCGGAAATGGAAGAAGAGCTGTGCCGTGTACTCGCAGATTTTGTGCGGATTATGGAAGACTATCGCGTGGACGATTACCGTGCAACGGCATCCAGTGCGATCAGTGAGGCGTCGAACAGTCTCTATGTCCTTGGAAAAATTCATCAGTTGACCGGTCTTTCTGTCACGGTTCTCTCCAACTCGGAGCAGCGTTTTCTTAGCTATAAAGCGCTCGCGGCGATGGAGGACAATTTTAACAAGATCATTGAAAAGGGAACTGCGATTCTCGATCTTGACGGTGGCAGTTTTCAGATTTCCCTGTTCGACAAGGATGCACTTGTCACAACACAGAACATCCGCATGGGAAGTCTTCGCATCCGCGAGCGTCTTGCCGGAATTCAGAGTGAGACGGAACATTACGAAGAGATGGTCGAGGAGCTGATCTGGAACGAAGTATCAAGCTTTAAAAAGATGTATCTGAAAGACCGCAAAATTGAAAACATTATGCTGATCGGCGATGTTTTCACCGACAGTGTTTATCAGAACATTGAAGAAAAAACGACAAAAATCATTTCCCGCGAAAACTTTAATACCTGGTATGAGAAAATTATCCGCCAGTCACCGATGGAGCTCGCCGTAAAACTTGGTATTCCGCTGGAAAACGCTTCACTGATGTATCCGTCTGCTGTGATTTATAAATGTCTGATTGATATGATGGGTGCGGAGCATATCTGGATTCCGGGCGTGCATATGACACGTGGTATTGCATACGAGTATGCGGAGCAGATGAAACTGCTGAAAGGCGGTCATAATTTCGAAAATGATATTCTGATGGCGGCAAAAAATATCGGAAAACGGTACGCAGTGAACCGTCCGCATGTCCAGAACCTGGAGATGACAGCGCTTGCCATGTTTGATGCGACGAAAAAGATGCACGGTATGAAAGAGCGCGAACGGCTGCTTCTCCAGATGGCAGTGATGCTGCATGACGTTGGAAAATACATCAGTTTCAATAATGTGGCGGATTCTTCCTATAATATTATCATGTCAAATGAAATCATCGGATTGTCGCACATTGAGCGTGAGATGGTGGCATTGATTGCAAGATACAACACGGTTACGCTCCCGTCCTACGATGAGCTGGTGATGGAATCGTCCTTGAGTGCCGAGCAGTATCTGACAGTATCCGAACTGACCGCAATCGTCCGTCTGGCGAATGCGCTCGACCGGAGTCATTTGCAGAAGATTCAGGCGATCCGCGCCACATTAAAGGAGCGCGAGCTGCAGCTTTCGCTCACGGTCAACCGCGATTTTACCCTTGAACAAGGTTTGTGCCAGGAAAAATTAGATTTCTTCAATGAGGTATTCAGCATACAGCCGGTCATCAAACTGAAACGGCAGATGTAAAAGGAGGCGAAGAAAGATGGATATTGCACCATATAAGAAACCGGAATATTTCCGCAACCGGGAGTTGAGCTGGATCAGCTTCGACGAGCGTGTTTTAAACGAGGCGCGGGATAAGAGTATTCCGCTGTTTGAACGTCTGAAATTTATCAGCATTACCTCCTCCAATCTGGATGAGTTTTATATGGTCCGTGTGGCTTCACTAAAAGACCAGGTGCATGCAAACTATACGAAAAAGGATCTGTCCGGCATGGATGCGAAGGAGCAGCTTACCGAGATCAGCAAACGGACGCATGAGCTAGTGCAGCTGCAGTACAATACGTACAATCGCTCGGCGGTTCCGTCTCTGGAGCACGTTGGCCTTACGATTATCAGTGAGCACGAGAAGCTGACGAAGGAGCAGGCGGAGTATGTGGATTCCTATTTTGAGGAAAACATTTACCCGGTTCTGACCCCGATGGCCATGGATTCGGCCCGCCCGTTCCCATTGATCCGGAACAAAACATTGAATATCGGTGCACTGGTGCAGAAGAAAGAGGATTCGCTTCTGAGCCGTGCAGAGGATAAGAAAGAGAAGAAAGGCAAGGAGAAGGAAAAAGAGAAAGAACTGGAATTTGCGACGGTTCAGGTTCCTTCGGTACTGCCGCGTTTTATTCTGCTTCCGCAGGATGAAAAGACGGGACAGCGGTATGTGATTCTTCTGGAGGAGATCATCGAGCGGAACATTGGAAAGCTGTTCTTAAGCTACGATGTGGTCTGTGCGCATCCGTACCGTGTTATGCGAAATGCAGATCTTTCGATCGATGAGGATGAGGCTTCGGACCTGTTAAAAGAGATCCAGAAGCAGCTTAAAAAACGTCAGTGGGGCGAAGTGATCCGTCTGGAAGTGGAAGATAAGATGGATAAGCGGCTCCTGAAGATGCTGGAAAAAGAGTTTGACATCGATGAAGACGACCTGTTCCGGATTCCGGGACCGCTCGATCTGACGTTTTTAATGAAAATGTATGGGCTCGACGGCTTTGATGAGTATAAAATTCCAAAATACATTCCAGCAGCAGTTCCGGCGCTGATGAATGAGGATGACATTTTTACAAACATCCGAAAAGGAGACATCTTACTGCATCATCCTTATATGACGTTTGATCCGGTCGTGCAATTTGTACAACAAGCAGCAAAGGATCCGGATGTACTGGCAATCAAACAGACGCTGTACCGTGTGAGCGGCAATTCTCCGATTATTGCAGCACTGGCTCAGGCGGCGGAAAATGGCAAACAGGTTTCCGTACTGGTGGAATTAAAGGCACGGTTTGACGAAGAAAACAATATTGTCTGGGCGAAGATGCTGGAAAAGGCGGGATGCCATGTAATTTATGGTCTTCTGGGACTGAAAACACACAGTAAGATCACACTGGTGGTTCGGCGCGAGGAGACAGGCATTCGCAGATATGTACATCTTGGCACGGGAAACTATAACGATTCTACGGCAAAGCTGTATACGGACTGTGGCCTGCTGACATGCAATGCAAAGATCGGTGAGGACGCAACAGCAGTATTTAACATGCTTTCGGGCTATTCGGAGCCGGATCGCTGGAACAAACTGATTGTTGCACCGCTCTGGATGAAGGACCGGTTCCTGCATCTGATTGCGATGGAAGAGGAGCACGCAAAGAAGGGACAGAAAGCGCATATTATTGCGAAGATGAACTCGTTATGCGACCGCGATATTATTGCGGCGCTTTACAGTGCTTCGGCAGCCGGAGTAAAGATTGACCTGATTATCCGGGGAATCTGTTGCCTGAAGGTTGGAATCCCAGGTGTCAGCGAGAATATTACCGTTCGCTCGATTGTCGGCA
Source organism: Blautia sp. OF03-13 (assembly GCF_003460685.1). Taxonomy (NCBI): domain Bacteria; kingdom Bacillati; phylum Bacillota; class Clostridia; order Lachnospirales; family Lachnospiraceae; genus Blautia; species Blautia sp. OF03-13. The sequence continues at coordinate 144,347 of NZ_QTVR01000010.1, forward strand.
ATTTCCTGGAACATGCGCGGATTTTCTACTTCTACAGTGGTGGAAATGAAGAGGTGTTTATGGGAAGCGCGGACTGGATGCCGCGAAATCTGGAAAAACGGGTGGAGATTGTGTTCCCGGTTGAGGATGAGCAGATCAAGAAAGAAGTAATGCATATTCTTGATATCCAGATGAAGGATAATGTGAAAGCCAGTATTTTACAGGCAGACGGAACGTATACAAAGCCGGATAAGCGTGGAAAGACGCTGGTGAATTCACAGGAGTATTTCTGCAGGGAGGCAACGGAAAGAGCGGAAAAACCGAAAGAACAGGAAAACAGCAGGGTGTTTGTGCCGGCAGAACCGGTGGAATAGGTTTGGACGGACACGGACGTGGGCGCGGGAGCGCCCACTGCGTTGACATGAAAGAAGAATATGGTATGTTATGATGAGAAAGCGCTGCAGCTTTGAGAGTTGCGGCGTTTTTTTTTGTGTCAAAAATAATCTGTCTGGTATTGGGAAAAAGAATGGCTATTCAGAACTCGTTTTGAAAATTGGTTTTGCGGGTGATTTTCGGGGATTTTACAAAGCGTGATCTGGAAAAATGGCTGGAAAAGAAGGGGATGGAGACGGAGATGAGAGAAAATGTAAAAGATTTTTGTAAAGTAGCCGGTTATTTTATTAACGGGTATTTTACAAAGCGGTGGTAGTGGGCTTTACGGAAGGAAAGGTATAATGAATCTCGACAAGACGAGGAGGAAGAAAAACGAATGTCAAATATTGTGTTGAAGAATGTCTGTAAATCTTATGATAAGGAACATTATGCGGTTCAGGATTTTTCGCTTGAAATACCGGATCGGGAGTTTGTGATTTTTGTTGGACCTTCCGGCTGCGGAAAATCGACGACGCTTCGGATGATTGCCGGTCTTGAGGAGATTACGAGCGGGGAGCTCTGGATTGATGGACAGCTTTGTAATTATGTAGAAGCAAAGGATCGCGATCTTTCGATGGTATTTCAGAACTACGCGCTTTATCCGAATATGACGGTATATGAAAACATGGCGTTTTCTCTGAAAATCCGGAAACAGCCCAAGGATGAAGTTGATAAAAAGGTACATGAGGCAGCTAAAATGCTTGGAATTGAGCATTTACTTGACCGGAGACCGGCAGCCCTTTCCGGCGGTCAGAAACAAAGAGTTGCGATTGGAAGCGCAATTATGAGACGGCCGAAAGCATTTTTAATGGATGAGCCGCTTTCGAATCTGGATGCGAAGCTGCGGGCACAGATGCGGGTGGAGCTGGCAAAATTACATAAGGAACTGAAAACGACGGTGATTTATGTTACACATGATCAGACGGAGGCAATGACGCTTGGTACAAAAATTATTGTCATGAAAGACGGTGTTGTGCAGCAGGCGGATACACCGGAGCAGATTTACCGCCATCCGGCAAACAAATTTGTGGCCGGTTTTATCGGAGCTCCGAGTATGAATTTTATGGAAACGATGGTGACGGAAAGAAACGGAGCGGTTTATCTGGAAGGAGACGGAGGAGTTACCCTTCGTGCCAGAGGAGAGAACGAAATGGTGCTTCGTCGCACTTATCTCGGAAAAATGGTGATCTTAGGCCTGAGACCGGAGGATTTACAGGACGAAATAACCGCTTCCGCACATCGGATCTGTTATAAAGAGAATCAGTTGAAGGCATTTGTTGACCTGCGGGAGATGATAGGTGCAGAAGCGTATCTGCATATGAATACCGGAAAAAATCTGATTACAGCAAGAGTGCCTTCCGAGGTGCCGGTTACTGCAAAGGAAAGCATTACATTGTATGCAGATATGGAAAAAGCACAGATCTTTGATCCGTTTACAGAAGAAAATATTTTATCTCGGCCGGTTGAAAAAGAAGAACGTGCAACAGCATAAGAAGGAGCAGAAAGTGAAAAAAGTAATCGAAAAGTGTAAAAGAGCAGAAGTTTATATGTATCTGATCCCGAGTATGGTGATCTTTAGCATCTTTCTGTTTTATCCGTTTTTTAAAACCATTTATCTGAGCCTGTATAAGACAAATAAGCTTGGAGAAGCGAAATTGTATGTGGGACTGGACAACTATAAAAGCTTATTATCGAATCCATCCTTTTACAACAGTCTCTGGGTTACACTGGAATTTGTGGCGATTGTTGTAGTCGGAAGTATGGCGCTTGGCCTTCTGGGAGCAGTTCTTTGCAGCAAGGCTTTCCCGGGAATCCGGGTATTCAGTACTTCCTATGCACTCCCAATGGCAGTAGCATCGAGCTCAGGCGCCATGATTTTCAAGATTATTTTAAATCCCACGATCGGTATCGTAAACAAATTGCTGCATGTGAGCATTAACTGGGTCAGTGATCCGAAATATGCGCTGATCTGTGTGGCTGTCCTCACGGCATGGCTGAACAGTGGCATCAATTTCCTGTATTTTTCGGCGGGACTTGGAAACATTGATGATTCGATTTATGAGCGTGCTTCTGTAGATGGAGCGAATGCAGTACAGAAATTTTTTAAGCTGACACTGCCGGGACTTTCTCCGATCATGTTCTACACACTGGTTGTTAACATTATTCAGGCATTCCAGTCATTCGGACAGGTGAAAATCCTGACACAGGGAGGACCGGGAGAATCCACGAACCTGATTGTATATTCGATATACCGTGATGCGTTTTTTAATTACCGGTTTGGAAGCGCAGCCGCACAGTCCGTTGTTTTGTTTCTGATTGTCATGGCGCTTACCCTGGTTATGTTCCACATGGAAAAGAGAGGAGTAAAATACTGATGTCTACGATAGCAACTACGATTGCCGGACCAAAAACTTATTCTGCAGAGGAGCTGCAGGCACTGCATCTGGCAATGAATGCAAAAGCAAAAAGAAAGAAAATGCTTCAGAAAACAGCGTTGGTTACCATGAACCTGATCGTCTGCCTGTTTATGCTGTTTCCGCTGCTTTATACCATCAGCGTAGCATTTATGCCGTCAGGTGAGTTATACACAATGGCAATGAATATCGTTCCCAAACATCCGACACTGGAAAATTTTGTGGAAGCATTTCATAAAATTCCGCTGGTACGCTTTGTCCTGAATTCATTTTTGGTTGCGGGCAGCATTACGCTGGGTCAGATTGTAACGTGTTCTCTTGCGGCATTTGCCTTCTCTTTCCTGAACTTCAAAGGAAAAAATGTTCTGTTTATGCTGGTCATGGCGACCATGATGGTGCCGGGTGAGGCAACCATTATTTCCAATTATCTGACAGTAGGAAGTCTCGGATTGCTCGATACCTATATTGTTCTGATCCTGCCTTCTCTTACCTCTGCAATGGGAATTTTCCTGTTCCGCCAGTTCTACATGACCTTTCCGATTTCGCTTTATGAATCGGCGAAGCTGGACGGCTGCGGTAATCTGCGGTTTATCGTAAAAATCCTGATGCCGCTGACAAAGTCAGCAATGGGAGCAATGGCGGTTTACACCTTTATCAATGCATGGAATATGTACATGTGGCCGCTGCTGGTCACCGGTTCGGACAGCAAGCGTACCGTACAGATTGGTATCAGTATGCTGAACAGCGTCGATGCACAGTCGATTACCCTGATGCTGGCGGGTGTGGTAATGATTATCATTCCATCCATTTCCATCTTTATCGTAGGCCAGAAGGCCTTAATCAAAGGAATGTTTTCAGGAGCAGTCAAGGGCTGATTCCTGTGACAGAAAAAAGAATAGAAAACTGTATGAAAAACGAGGAGAAAAAAATGAAGAAAAAAGTGATTGCATCGATTCTTGCGGCTTCTATGGCAGCTATGGCGCTTACCGGATGTGGAGGCGGAAAAACAACGAGTGAGGCACAGAGTGCAACAACGGATGAAACCACAGCCAGCGCAGAGGCAGGAAGTACGGCAGATGGCGCAGAAGCACCGGATTTAAACCAGGATACGAAGGGAACCACGATTACCTTCTGGCATTCCATGGGCGGTGTCAATGGCGAGGCAATGGATTATCTTGTCAATAAATTCAATGAAGAAAATACCGATGGCATTACCGTTGAGGCGGTTTACCAGGGAGAATATGATGATACGATTAACAAACTGAAAAGTGCACAGATCGGAAATATGGGAGCGGACCTGGTACAGATTTATGATATCGGAACCCGTTTTATGATTGATTCCGGCTGGGTCATCCCGATGCAGGAGCTGATTGATGCAGATGGCTATGACATTTCCCAGATCGAGCCGAATATCGCTGCTTATTATACGGTAAACAATGAGCTGTACTCCATGCCATTCAATTCGTCCACACCGATTCTGTATTACAACAAAGATATGTTTGAAAAAGCAGGTATCACCGAAGTTCCGACAAGCCTGGAAGGGATTCTCGCTATCGGTGATGATCTGAAAACAAAGGGTGGCGCCGGTGAACCGCTGGCACTCTCCATCTATGGATGGTATTTCGAACAGTGGCTCTGCAAACAGGGACTTTCCTATGCGGATAATGGAAACGGCCGTGATGCAGCTGCTATTGCAGTTGAATTTGATTCTAACGGCGGAGCACTCAATATCTTAAATGAGTGGAAAGCCCTGAATGATGCCGACGTTGCACCAAACGTAGGCCGTGCCGGAAGTGATACCGCAACAACAGACTTTACTTCCGGAAAAGCAGCGATCACCCTTGGCTCTACCGCATCCCTGAAACAGATTTTACAGGATATCAACGGAAGCTTTGAAGTTGGAACCGCATATTTCCCGACAATCAAGGACGGCGATGAGGGCGGTGTTTCCATCGGAGGAGCATCTCTCTGGGCATTGAACAACAACGATGATGTGAAAGCAGCAGCTACCTGGAAATTTATCAAATTCCTGATTTCCCCGGAGTCTCAGGCATACTGGAATGCCGAGACGGGTTACTTCCCGGTAACAACAGCTGCTGATGAGGAGCAGACCTTTAAAGATAATGTAGCACAGTATCCGCAGTTCCAGACAGCAATCGACCAGCTGCACGATTCCAAGCCGCAGTACGCCGGCGCACTTCTCTCTGTATTCCCGGAGGCAAGACAGATTGTGGAAACAGAAATCGAGAATATGATCAACGGAAACGAGACTCCGGAGAAAGCAGTAGAATCGATGGCTTCCCAGATCAACAGCTCCATCGAGGACTATAATCTGGTAAATGAATAAGAGACAGGCTTTACAAAAATAAGATTTCGTCCTATAGTGAAGAAAAACGAGTTCCCAAAGCGTGTTTGAACGGTTTCTATGAAGGGGAAGATCCGAGTTACGGAAATGATTTTTCAGATATGACTGGAAATGTGTCGGAGACAAAAATCCGGCGTGTTTCCGGATTTATAGTAAGCCTCCAAATAATGCAAAAGAGTCAGTACCGCTTTTTTAACCGAATCAAGTAAGTCCCCTGCTTCCATTGCGTGAAGCAATAAGCAGTGGGTGGGGACTTGCTTGTATCAGGAGGAGTGCAAGCTCCTTCTGATAAACTGCGGAGCAGTTATTCGGTTATGAGCAAGTAGCAAAGCGGATTGCGAATATCCGCTTGACTTATTTTCAGGGTTTATGATAAAAGAAAAAAGCTGCAGCCGGGACAAAAGATAGAAAAGAGTACAGGCTTGGAAATGGGAACGGAAAATGGAGGACAGATACGAGATGAAAACAAAAGTATGGGCACACAGAGGAGCCAGCGCATATGCACCGGAAAATACACTGGAAGCGTTTCTTCTTGCGGCAGAGCAGGGAGCTGACGGTGTGGAGCTGGATGTACAGCTGACGAAAGATGGCGAGATGGTTGTTGTCCACGATGAAGAAATCGACCGGGTCAGTGACGGAAGCGGATTTGTCAAAGATTATACACTTGCGGAATTAAAGACCCTGAACTTTAATAAGACACATCCGGAGTATCAGGATGTAAAAATTCCGACGCTTCACGAAGTATATGAAGCATTAAAGCCAACGGGAATGACGATCAATGTCGAGCTGAAAACCGGTATTTTCTGGTATAAAGACCTGGAAAAAAAGGTACTCGAGCTGACAAAAGAGATGGAGATGGAGGATCGCGTGATTTATTCTTCCTTTAACCATTACAGCATTGCAAAAATTCTGGAACTGGATCCGAAAGCCAGCACCGGCATCCTCTACGCAGATATTATTTATGATGTCGTGAATTATGCGAAAAAAATCGGAACAGGAGCTCTTCATCCGGCAACCTTTCATGTGCAGATGGCAGATTTTCTTCAGCAGTATGTGGAAAGCGATCTTGCGGTGCATGTGTGGACAGTCAATGATAAGGCGGAGATCGAGCGTCTGATGGAGGCCGGTGTTGACGCAGTCATCACCAATTATCCGGATGTGGCCGTTTCCTGCCGCAACGCGAAGTGATACCGATTGGAGAAAAAAAGCTGTTCCTTTTGGATATCGACGGAACCATCTGCGTGGGGAACCGTCTGATTCCGGGAGCAGACCGGTTTTTAAACGGACTGTCCGAGTACGGTGGAGATTATGTGTTTATCACAAATAATACGACGATGAGCGTAGCAGATTACCGGAAAAAATTTGCAAAGCTGGGCATTCCGACAACAAGCGGGAACTTTCTGACAGCATCCGTTGCGACAGCTCATTACCTGAAACAGAAATATGGATCCCGTCCCGTCTATGTGATGGGAACGGACTCTCTGATCCGGGAATTGGAGAGCTTCGGTGTGTGTACCACCCGTGATCCGGAGAAAAAAGAAATTGCGTGTGTGCTTGCGAGCTATGACAATGAACTGACGTATCAAAAACTGACGGATATCTGTCGGCTGTTGACCGAGCGCCCGGAGCTCGATTACGCTGCAACGAATCCGGACTATGTTTGCCCGATTGAATTCGGCTACGTGCCGGATTGCGGTTCCATCTGCGAGATGATCGGTCATGCGATCCATCGTATGCCGACTTATATCGGAAAACCAGGCATACGGATGGTTGAGATGGCACTTGATATGACAGGCAGAACGCGCGATGAGGCTGTTCTTGTAGGAGACCGTCTCTATACGGACATTGCGTGCGCCAACATGGCGGGCGTTTCTGCAGCCCTTGTGCTTTCCGGCGAATCTACGCGTGAAGAAATGCAGAACTCGCAGTATCTTGTGGAGTATGTGTATCCATCCGTAAAAGAAATGTATTCGGAGTGGGTGTACGGACAAAAAAAGAAATGTTCTTAAAATTCCGAAACGGTTATGGTTTTGGAACCAAAAAACAGAAAGAAGAATTCTGAGAGGAGAACCTTTTTCCGAAGGAGTTCTTCTTTTTTGTTGCGGAAAAGGATACTTTCCGGATACGGGATAAAAGCCTGGGAAGGTATAGAAAAAGCTTGCCAAAAGAGGGAATTTCCCTATATAATGATTCAGACTATAATATGAAAAAGAAAACGATCAGGAGATCGGAAAATTCCAATACAACAGAAGAAGGAGAATTTATGCATGAGTATTTTAAATGTAGAACATCTGTCCCACGGCTTCGGCGACCGTGCGATTTTTGAAGATGTATCGTTCCGCCTGTTAAAGGGGGAACACATCGGTCTGGTAGGCGCAAATGGAGAGGGAAAATCAACCTTTATGAACATCATCACCGGAAAGCTGATGCCGGATGAGGGAAAGGTTGAGTGGGCAAAAAATGTCCGTGTCGGCTATCTGGACCAGCATACCGTTCTGGAAAAAGGTATGACGATCCGTGATGTGTTAAAAAGCGCTTTTTCCTGGCTGTACGAGTTGGAAGAGCGGATGAACACGATCTGCGATTCCATGGGCGATGCCTCCGAGGACGAGCTGAATCAGATGATGGAGGAACTTGGCGTGATCCAGGAAATGATGGATGCACATGACTTCTATATTCTGGATTCCAGAATAGAAGAGATCGGCCGCGCGCTTGGTCTTGAAGAGATCGGTCTCGAACGCGATGTCACCGAACTTTCCGGCGGACAGAGAACGAAGGTCCTTCTGGCAAAATTACTTTTGGAAAAACCGGACATCCTTCTTTTGGATGAGCCGACCAACTACCTGGATGTGGAACATATCACCTGGCTGAAACGATACCTTGAAGAGTATGAAAATGCCTTCATTCTGATCTCTCACGATATTCCATTCCTGAACAGTGTTGTCAATCTGATCTATCATATGGAAAACAAAGAGCTGAATCGTTATGTGGGTGATTACGATCACTTCCAGGAGGTTTATGCGGTCAAAAAAGCGCAGAAGGAAGCTGCCTATAACCGTCAGCAGCAGGAGATCAGTGAACTGAAGGATTTCGTGGCACGAAACAAAGCCCGTGTGGCAACCAGAAACATGGCTATGTCACGGCAGAAGAAGCTGGATAAGATGGATGTGATCGAGCTTGCGAAAGAAAAACCAAAGCCGGAATTTCATTTCCGCACTGCGCGCACTTCGGGTCGTTTCGTTGTGACTGCAAAAGAACTTGTGATCGGCTATGAAGAACCGCTCTCCAGACCGCTGACCTTTGCGATTGAGCGTGGCGAAAAGATCGTGCTCACCGGTGCCAACGGAATCGGAAAAACAACACTCTTAAAGAGTATCCTCGGTTTGATCCCGTCCCTTGGCGGAGACGTGGAGCTTGGCGATTATCTGGAAATCGGATATTTCGAGCAGGAAATGCCAAAAGGCAACACCAACAGCTGTATCCAGGAAATCTGGGAAGAATTTCCATCCTATACCCAGTATGAAGTCCGCGCAGCGCTCGCCAAATGCGGTCTTACCACACAGCACATTGAAAGCCTGGTGCGTGTACTCTCAGGAGGAGAACAGGCAAAAGTTCGCCTCTGTAAACTCATCAACCGCGAAACTAACCTCCTTGTCCTCGACGAGCCGACGAACCATCTTGACGTGGACGCGAAAGAGGAGCTGAAAAACGCACTGAAAGAGTACAAAGGAACTGTTCTTATGGTCTGCCATGAGCCGGAATTTTATGATGGCCTGGCAACCAGCGTATGGGACTGCTCGGAGTGGACGACGAAAGTGATTTAATCGAATCAAGCAAGTCCCCTGCTTCCATTGCGTGGAGCAATAAGCAGTGGGTTGGGACTTGTTGTATCAGGAGTGGTACAAGTCACTCCTGATAAGCTGCGAAGCAGTTATTTGGTTATGAGCAAGTAGCGAAACGGATTGCGAATATCCGCTTGACTAATAATAAGAAGAAAAGTCAGCAGAAAACGGACTTTTATCCTCTTTCAGCAAGAAGACTCCGACCTCTAAGGTGGGAGATGAATTGCGTTCGTTACCTTCTTGATAGTGGGTTCTAATCATGGTATAATAGAATCAGTCGAATGGCAGAAAGGGGTCGAAATACAATGGATTTGGATAATAATGCACATTCAGTGTTTTTGCTGCACTATCATCTTGTTCTTGTGGTTAAGTACCGCAGACAGGTTTTTGATGACGCAATTTCCGGCAGGGCAAAAGAGATCTTTGCGTATATTGCTCCAAATTACAATATCACCCTTGAAGAATGGAATCACGATAAAGACCATGTGCATATACTTTTCAAGGCGCATCCAAATACAGAAATAAGCAAGTTCATAAACGCATATAAAAGTGCAAGCAGCAGACTTCTGAAAAAAGAATTTCCACAGATAAAGCAAAAATTATGGAAAGAACATTTCTGGAGCCAGAGTTTTTGCCTGCTCACAACGGGCGGTGCCCGATGGAAGTAATCAAAAAATACATTGAAAGTCAGGGACAAACGGATCGAAAAAGGAAGTGACCAACATGGCAAACAAAGCATATAAATTCAGAATATACCCCGATGATGTGCAGAAAGTTTTGTTTGCCAGAACGTTCGGCTGTGTCCGAATGGTGTACAACCATTGGCTTGCCAGAAAAATCAGGCAGTATGAGGAGGACAAAACCGCGGTAACTTACACGGTTTGTGCAAAAGAAATGGCTGAAATGAAGAAAACAGAAGCATACGCATTTTTGAGGGAAGTAGACAGTGTCGCATTACAACAATCGCTTCGGCATCTTGATACGGCATTTCAGAATTTTTTCAAACAGCCGAAGACAGGTTTTCCAAAGTTTAAATCTAAAAAACAGAATAAAAAGAGCTATTCAACGATCTGTATCAACGGAAACATTGCCATATTGAATGGATATTTGAAATTGCCGAAAGCCGGCCAAGTCCGGTTAAAACAACACAGAGCTGTTCCGAAAGAATACAAATTAAAATCTGTAACAGTAAGCCAGACACCAGGCGGAAAATATTATGCAAGTATTCTTTTTGAGTATGAAAATCAAGTACAGGAAAAAGAGATGCAGAGTTTTCTGGGGTTAGATTTTTCCATGCATGAATTATATCGTGACAGCAACGGGAATGAACCTGCATATCCGAAGTATTACAGGAATGTAGAGGAAAAATTAGTGAGGGAGCAGCGCAGACTTTCCAAAATGCAGAAAGGTTCGAACAACCGTAGCAAGCAGAGAATCAAGGTGGCAAAACTCCACGAAAAGGTTTCCAGTCAACGAAAGGATTTTCTGCATAAGCTGTCAAGGCAGCTAGCAAATGCTTATGATTGTGTATGTATAGAATCCCTAGATATGAAAGCAATGTCACAGATGCTGAACTTTGGAAAATCTGTTTCAGATAACGGGTGGGGAATGTTCACAGGGTTCTTGAAATACAAACTTGAGGAACAGGGTAAAAAACTTGTGAAGGTGGACAAATTTTTCGCCAGCAGTCAGATTTGTTCAGTTTGTGGTTACAGGAACGCAGAGACAAGAAAACTTGCGGTCAGAGAGTGGGATTGTCCGCAGTGCGGAACCCATCACGACAGAGATGTAAATGCGGCTGTTAATATCAGAAATGAGGGAATGCGGCTGGTAGTGGCATGACCGTAACGTAATATAATAAAACCGTGGGACACACGGGGATAGCTCGCCTATGCTTAGCACATTGGTGCTATCGAACGAGAACCAAACCTACCGAGGTTAGGGAAGCCCCCACCTCTACAGGTGGTGGAGGATGTCACAGAAAGTGTTTTCTGTTGATTTTTTGCATTTAACAAGTAGCTAGATAAAAGAATGAATATACAGAATTAACTATATTTTTCTAAAAATAAGAAAATTCGAAAAAAGGTGTTGACTTTTGCTTTTGGTGGTGTTATTATAACTAAGCTGTCAGCGAGAGCTGATGCGAATGAGTTCTTTTGAAACAGAAAAACCTAGTTCGGAGCCGGGTGGCTGCCGCGGGTTGCAAAAACTGCTT
>NZ_QTVR01000011.1:0-116435 GCF_003460685.1 Blautia sp. OF03-13
GAGGAACTATCCCGATGAATTACACCCAAGCACAGATTGACCGGGCAAACGCCGTCAGTCTGGAAGATTTTCTCCGCACACAGGGAGAGACACTTATCAAAAGCGGACGAGAATACCGCTGGAAAGAACATGACAGCCTGACCGTCCGGGGAAACAAGTGGTTTCGCCACAGCCAGAGCAAGGGCGGCTATCCCATTGATTTTGTCATAGAGTTTTACGGCAAGTCCTTTCCCGAAAGCTGACAATTATCCAGGGCAATCCCGGCGAGGGCAAGACCTACTTTGCCATGCGCCTTGCGGCGGCTTGCACCAATCGAAAGCCTTTGCCCGGTATGGAGACACTTGAACCTTTCAATATCATCTATCAGACCGCCGAGGACGGTCTGGGCGATACGGTCAAGCCCCGATTGATGGAAGCAGACGTAGCCCTTGCGCTGTAATTCTTTTTCAAGTTTTCTGCGTTCTTTCTCAGAATCCTTAAGTTCGCGGTTAAGCCGGGAAGCTTCTTTAGCGATGCCACCATTGGCATTCATGCAGGCATCTTTCCAGGCTTTGATCTGCTCGATATAAAGACCTTTTTTACGGGCATACTCGGCAAGTTCCGTTTCATTCATACCTGCTGTTTCAACAACAACTAAAAATTTATCCTGTGTACTCCAGTCATCAGGAACAGCATCCGTACCAGGAGCAGCATAGCCTTCCTTTCGGGCTTTATCCCGCCAGTTACGAAGTGTCTGTTCAGAGATTCCTTCTTCTCTGGATATCTTGGTAATAGATTCATTGTTTGGTGGAAGCATCCTCCTGAGGAGTGCATCCTTTAATTCTGGACTATCCTTTCGACATTTGCCCTGTCTCTTTTTTTACCAATACCATAGACAGTTTTCTTTCATTTGCTGTTGTCTCCAATCTCCATACACTGATATGGATAAAGCCTGCCAAGTATCATGCTGATACAGCACCCGGCAGTGCTTTCTGAAAATATGGTTTCTCTGTACTTTTTCTTATCACCCCAGAGATGTAGGATTTCTCACAGGCGGCAGTGTGCTTCACTGCTCCATTGGAAGTTGTCACTCTGTCAGTCGATTCTCCTCGCCCCAGACACAGAGCTGATCCAGCACAGTCATCAGCGTTTTTCCTCGTTCCGAAAGCGTATATTCCACCTTCGGCGGAATCTGCGGATACTCGGTGCGGACGATCAGTTTATCCGCTTCCAGCTCCTTGACAGTCTACATCTGCATTTTTAAAAATATGCGTTTCAAGATTTTTTGAAAGTAAGCGCAAAATAATTCGACGGATTGTGTTGCCCTAAAAATCAATTCATAATAATCATTAGAGAATGCAAGCATTTCACTTCATTTTCTCTTGCTTGAAATGATAGATGCGAGCATTTTACTCTATTCAAGTTATCCCTGTGTGTTAGGATAGTTGTCAGTGAAAGATAATTACTTTTGTGGTAGTATGTAGCTATCACAGGAAGGGAGCTTTCGCTATGAACTATGACGAAGAAGGCGATGGATAAACTGATTACAAGGAAGGAAGCAGCCAGTATACTGGGAATCAGCGTAAAAACACTGGATGCTGTAAGAACAGACGGTTTGATCTCCTATGTTCAGTATGTGGAAAACGGCTGCTGATGCAGTCAGCACAGATTAGGATGACAACGCTGATCGACTATACATCAAAAGTGAAGAACTTGGCTTTGTTGGCAGTAGTCTACCAGAATTTTTCATTACAGTGTTTTGCTAAAGGAATCCGATGGAGCTATACCCTGGATTTTTCTGTATTCTCTGGGTGACATTTTGACTATAGACTGAAAAGCGCTTGAAAACTTTCCCTGGGTTTGGTAGCCTACCTGGGAAGCAATATCCGCGATAGTGTCATTTGTTTCCCGTAATAATTTCATAGCCTGACGCACTCGAAATTCCTTCATATAGGTGGCGATAGGCTGGCCGTAGACTGCCTTGAATATCTCCTTTAGAGTGGAGGTATTTATCAAATACTGTTTGGAAAGTTCTGCGATCGTAAATCGTTGATCCAAGTGCTCTGTCAACTGTTGATGAATTTCTTTTATCAATTCGGTTTGCTGGGAGAAGTATTGAGTCAATTCTTTATGCTCCGATTTCATGTTGCTCAAATAAATCAAAATTTCCAGCACCTTCAATTTCAAGAGGGAAATTCGAACGGATACAGGAGCAGAAAAGAGTGGGGCAAAAATGTGCTCTAAATCGGAACAGGACGGGATTGCGGATGGTTTTCCGGAGCAAAATCGATCCCGTAACTGGTCTGCCTCCACACCGGCATTCTTTAAAACTTCCGGGCAAATGGAAGAGAGCTGTTTCAGATCCACGGAAATGGAAATTCCCTCTGAATATCCTAGGGGAAACATCATGGCGGAATCCGCGCAGCAGGCCATACTGTGTGCTGTCACATCACCTGTACCTAAATAGACGGCAGTACCGTCTTGCATATTCCAACCCACGCGACCACTGCGACAATAGTAAATTTCTAAAACAGAATCCGAAGCATCATGCTGAAACTTGATCTCTGAAGCAAGAAAAACATTGAAGGATACCTCTATTCCAGGAAAAGTTTCATATGCCTCCATAACCCCTTTTCCAGCGGTAACCGCTCGAAACTGTTCTCCAAAGAGTGTGGTACCCGTTCCGCCAGCCCGGCAATGCTTCAAGGCGAGGGTGCCGTTTGGAATCTTTTGAAATTTTTGAGCGATAACTTTGGATTCTTCTTTTTTCATGGCGTTCCTTTTTGTTTTTCTACTTGCGACGGACAGGCGATTTTTACAAGCCACTCAATCATGTGATGGAAATTTCGGGCCTGCTCGGTATCGGCCGCTTTATAATAGACCTCTTTTCCGTCCCGGCGGCTAACGATCAGACCTGCTGATTTCAACTGCTTGAGATGGTGAGAAACTGCAGGACTGCTCATATTTACCATGGCTGAAAGATTGATAACACATTCCTCACAGTGGCAAAGCAACCAAAAAATGCGAATACGGCTGCCATCCCCCAGCTGCTTGAAAATATCAGCTACGGTTTGAAAGTTTTCTACGCTGGGCATATGTTCCAGTTCCTGCTCGATAGTTTGTCCGTGGTCGTGTGGTAAGGGGTTCTGAATCATTTAGCACTCCTCCTTAAAGTCTATCTTACCACAGGCTGAAGGAAAAAGAAACTTTACTTCTGAAATATTTCTGGTTCAGGACCAGCGTCATGGGTGTAATCCAAGATACGGACACCATCACCTATCTCTTTCTGCACCAGCTCCCGCATACGTTTGGCAAAAGGACAGGGGTAACCAATGGGAGTCATGTGATATTGTTCCAGCACATCTTTCAACGTGATTCCTTGCATTCTTTGTTCCGCTGTTTTTTGAATGTCCAAGTAAAAATCCCGCAGCACCAGTTGAATATTTACACCCACGCCACAGGCAGGATTGGTGTGGATGTCCTGATGGAGCAGGGGCTTGTTGCCCTCTACTGCCCGATAGGCATCCAGTAGAGTGATTTTCTCCGGCTCACGAGCCAGAGCAGGTCGGGGATGTCCCTTCACGCTGACCAGCAGTCCTCCCTTCCGCAGGGCGGACATGAGCTGGCGCACATAGGCAGGATTCGTCTGAATGCTCTCTGCCAGCTTGTTACTGGTCAGGTCGCAGTTTGGGTACAGAGCGATAAAAGCCAGAATATGAACAGCATCGCTAAGACGGGTAGAATATTTCATAGCCTGATCTCCTTTTTTGCTTTGATGTTATTTTTATTATAACAACATATTGACAGTGACGCAAGAGGATGCTAAAATAATTTGAAGTAAGAATAAAAATAACACCCACTTGAAAGGAATGGTGACAATGAACTTCTATGATGATCTGGTCATGCAGACCCAGATGAATTATTCCAGGCACTATCATATCTATGCTTCCGGCGGTACGCCTTATCAGCTGACTGACAAAAAGCCGCTGCCGTATAGCGAACAGATCCATCGTTTGGTACAGGAGGTAAAGGAAGCTGACTGTGTGGTAGTGGGCGGGGCCTCCGGCCTGTCCGCTGCCGGTGGTGGAGATTTTTACTACGAGGACAACGACTCTTACCGCAAATACTTCCGCCCTTTTGCCGAGAAGTACCACTTCAAAGGTGCTTTTGCAGGGATGATGCACCCCTGGAAGACAAGGGAAGAGTATTGGGGGTATCTCGCCACATTCCTTCACACCACCCAGACCGCACCTGTGCGTCATTCCTATTTGGATTTAGACGCTTTGCTGAAAGGCAAGGACTTCTTCATCCTCACCACGAACCAGGATACCCAGTTTGTCAAACTCTACCCGGAGGAGAAGGTGGCAGAGATTCAGGGGGATCACCGCTTCTTCCAGTGTGCCGCCTGTTGTACCGATGACACTTGGGATGCGGTAAAGCCGGTGGCTGATATGGTAGCCGCTATGGGGAGTGACACGAAGATTCCCACGGATCTCATTCCCCGATGCCCCCACTGCGGCGGCGAGGCATTCCCTTGGGTGCGAGGATATGGGAATTTTCTGCAAGGAAAGAAATACGAAGAACAGTACGAAAAAATTTCTCGCTATGTGCTGGAACACAAAGACAGCAAAATTTTGTTCCTGGAGCTGGGCGTGGGCCGAATGACTCCCATGTTTATCCAAGAACCTTTCTGGAACATGACCCTCAGCTTTCCCCATGCTCGATATATTGCTGTCAACAACAAGTATGACTTCCTGCCCAAGCAGTTGGAGGACAAGGGCATGACCATTGTGGCCGACATTGCTCAAGTGCTGCGGGATGCACGGGATACCATGGACAGCGGAGATAACGATCGATGAGGGTTGCAAACCAAGCGACGCTTCAGGAACTTGCCGAGCGTATTGATCAAGCAGATGCTGTTGTGATCGGAGGCGGCTCCGGCCTGTCAAGCGCGGCTGGATACGACCACTACCATTGGTCCCCGGCACTTTCGGAGGCATTGGCTCCCTTTCGCGAACAGTATGGCTTTACCTCTCCGCTGGCTGGATTCTACCATTGCTTTTCCAGCTATGGGGAACAGTGGGGGTATTACAGTCAATATATCCGCTTCATGTGGGAAGCCCCTACTGGGCAGCCCTATCTGGACCTGCAGGCGCTTGTTGCGGACAAACCTGCTTTTGTTCTGACCACCAATGTGGATCAGCAGTTTTTTCGAGTATTTCCCCAGAAACAAATTTGCGCCTTTCAGGGAGACTTTAGCTACTGCCAATGCAGTCAGCCCTGCCGGGATGATATTGGGGAAAACCGCGAACTGGTGAAGGAACTGACTGGTTGCCTGGCAGGTGTTCGCCTGCCGGAGGAGGCTGTTCCTCGTTGCCCGGATTGCGGGCGGGTGCTGGTGCCCTGGGTACGAGATGATACCTTTCTAGAGGGAACCTTCTGGCAGGATAGTCTGCATCGCTACCATAGATTCCTGCGACACTGGATAATGGATCAGTCCGACAAAAAAGTCCTGCTGTTGGAACTTGGCGTGGGTGAGATGACACCCAGTATCATCAAATTGCCCTTCTGGGAACTTACTGCCAAAAACGAAAACGTCTTTTATGCATGTCTTAATCGAGAGGCAGCTCATAGGCCAGAGCATCTGCGGGGACGCAGCCTGTATCTGCAAGGAGATTTGGCGGAAACTCTGGCTGCCCTCCGGCAGGAGCGATCCATCGCAGCAACCATAAAATAGAAAGGAGCGAACGAATATGATTGATTGGAACCCTATTGCGAAAAAATTCAGAGAAGCGGACGCTATCCTGATCGGAGCCAGTAACGGCCTGTCCATCACCGAAGGACTGCATTTGTTTGCGGACAATGCGACTTTTGAAAGACTGTTTGGGGATTTCAAACAAAAATACGGCTTACGTTGTATTTTGCAGGGCATGATGGCCGGATGGCCCAGCGAGGAGGAAAAATGGGCCTTCTGGGCCCGGCTCATCCATCGTTACTGTGGGCAGTACCAGCCTACGCCGGTGATGAACGATTTGAAGGCCATTGTAGGAGAAAAAGATTACTTTGTCGTCACATCAAACGGAGAAGGTCACTTTGAACTGTGTGGCTTCGATCCGACGAAAATCTATGAGATTGAGGGCAACTGGATTACTATGCAGTGTGCCCGCCCCTGCCACGATACCCTCTATTCAAGTTTAGAGGTGGCCGAAAAATTATCGGCTGCCGAACAGGGCGGCCATGTGCCTACAGAGTTGGTGCCGCGTTGTCCCAAGTGCGGAGGTCCCATGGACATCCACATGGGCGCGGGTCAGAGAATGATCCCGGATGCCGCTGCCCAGGCACGGTTCCAAAACTTTCTGAAAACCTACCACGGAAAGAAACTGGTGGTTCTGGAGCTGGGCATTGGCTGGCGCAATCAGCTGATCAAGGCCCCGATGATGCGCCTGGTGGCCGGCGAGCCAAACGCCACTTATGTGACCATCAATCTGGGGGAGATCTACATTGCGGACAATATCAAAGAGAAGTCCTTCGGACTGGACGGGCGGCTGGATGAGCTGCTGCCTGCTCTCTGGGAGGCGTGTGAGGTATGACGATTTCGGAGCAGGTTCAAAATGACTATACAAATGCATAAACTCTCATGAACCAGGTTGCTTCCTGAATCCTTTGCAGCAGTAGAGAATGCATAAAAAGCCGGGAAGTTGACTCAAATTGTCAATGCCTCCCGGCTATTATCAGGCAGATATTAATATAGTTAGAATCATGGTATATATTTCATTCCCCATTGGGAAATGGTGTAAAAGACCGGCAGCAGGTCCCGCCCTTTTTCGGTGAGGGAGTACTCCACTCGCAGAGGCATTTCATTATATTGGATACGCTGAACCAATTCGTCCGCTTCCAGCTCTTTCAGCGCGTTGGTCAGAGCTGTGTTGGTAATGGGTTTGAGAACTTTTTTCAGTTCCCCAAACCGCATAGGACACTTGATGCACAGTTCATAGAGAATTTGGAGTTTCCATTTGCCCTGCAGCATTTGAACCACCGGCGTGACCGGGCAGTTTCCCTCGCCGGTTAGAATGACACTGCCAACCTTTTCTTTGAATTCTTCATAAGTCATAATTGGATCGTTCCTCGTCTTTTGCAGTATATTTTTTGATACCAGGTATAAATAATTTGCGTACTTGAACAAAAATTACTATCAGATATAATAAATATATCACTGGTTGGCCATACAGTCAACGACTGAAATCTCTTAGAAAGGTCTGAATTTTATGAAAGAACTGAACATTATGGAGGCTACTGTTCTGACCTCCCCCAATCCGCTGACACTGATCTGCTCTAAAAAGGAGGATGGTTCTACGAACCTGGCTCCCATTTGCTTTGTGTCTTACCTCTCCTTCAATCCGCCTATGGTGGCTTCGCCACTGGCAAACAGTCCCACACCGGCAAGCGTGTGCGTGAGACCGGCAAAGTCATTGTCACTGTTCCCGGTGAGAGTCTGGCAGGCGCAGTAATGGCCTGCGGAGCATCTACCGGTGCCGAGACCGATAAGGTGGCCGCCAACAACATCGAGATGATGGCTGTGGAGGGCAGCGATATCCAGATTCCGGCGGACACCCGGCTGGCGATGGTGGCTATCTTGCAGCAGTCGGTGGAGGTGGGCGACCATATCCTGCACATCTGTCAGGTGGACAAGTTCCTGGGCGATGAGGACAAGAAGGGCCTGTATGCCTGGAACGGCTTCGGGAAAGTTGCACCTGCGGCAGAAGGCTAAATCTAAAACGGTAAGGAGGCATCAGCGGTGGCTGTTTGTATTAAATTGAGTGGATCGTCATTGGGACTGAGACCGGACATAGGAAGGGCAAAGCCGTATCGAAACCGGAATGGGTGTGGAACCTGACACATCAGGCCCATTCGCTTGGCATCCCTGTATTTATGAAGGAAGATCTGCTTCCTATCATGGGCGAGGCACAGATGGTACAAGAATTTCCCCTGGCTTTTTACCGGGTATTGGAGGAACAGAAGACATGACAGAAGTAAAAGAGAGCAGCATTCTGATTCAGGATGTAGAAACCAAAAATATTATGACAAAATCCGCCCTGCCGGTGGGAGGCTATTCCGTCAATCCTTATGTGGGCTGTACCCATGGCTGCAAATACTGCTACGCCTCGTTTATGAAGCGATTTACCGGGCACACCGAACCGTGGGGGACATTCCTGGATGTGAAACATTGGCCAGCAATCAAAAATCCGCAAAAATACAAAGGGCAGCGCGTAGTCATCGGTTCAGTGACCGATGGATATCTGCCCCAGGAGGCTCAGTTTCAGAACACCCGAAAGCTTCTTGAACAACTCCGGGGCAGTGAGGCAGAAATTCTCATCTGTACCAAGTCAGACTTGGTAATCCGTGACATCGACCTTCTGAAAAAATTGGGAAAGGTCACGGTCTCTTGGTCGATCAATACATTGGACGAAGGCTTTAAAAATGATATGGACAATGCCGTCAGCATCAAGCGACGGCTGGATGCCATGAAGCAGATCTATGATGCGGGCATTCGCACCGTCTGCTTTATTGCCCCTGTCTTTCCGGGTATCACGGATTTTGAGGCTATCTTCCATCAGGTCAGAAATCAATGCGACCTGATATGGTTAGAAAATCTAAACCTGCGAGGCGGATTCAAAAAAGACATCCTTGACTATATACGTAAAAAACATCCTGACTTGGTTCCGCTGTACGACGCTATCTACAACAAGAGAGACAGAAGCTACTTCCGTGGTTTGGAGGATCAAGCGGAACGGCTGGCGAAAGAAAACAGCTGTCCCTTCGTGGACAACGAGCTGCCCTACGGCCGGGCAGAGCCTGGGCACCCGGTCATTGTGGATTACTTTTACCATGAGGAAGTGCGTGGCTCGGAAAACACCGGGCGACGCAACTCCCAAAAATAATTTGTGAAATAAATGGGTTCTGACATGGAGCTGTGCTTCAATGTCAGAACCTTTTTTAGCACTGTTTACCCATTCAGAAGTTTTCTTATCCCTCTTGGAAGGACTTGTACTCCGTCCATTGTTTTTCGATTTTCCCCGCTCTACAATGTAGACAGAACGATTAAATGATAGGTGTTTATCAAGTTTTACATAAAATTATATTACCGGTAAGCATACGATGAGCAGATGTTTTTTATTGCCTTTCGAGTATAGATACGTTAAAATATACTTATTAAGCATGATGAATTTGGGAGGTATTTTTCGTGGAAATTAGAGTTCTTCGATATTTTCTGACTGTAGTAAGGGAAGAAAGTATCACAAAAGCCTCAGAAGTTTTACATATCACGCAGCCGACACTTTCACGTCAGCTTGCACAGATGGAGGAAGATATTGGTGTAAAGCTGTTTGATAGAGGGACACGGAAAATCAAATTGACAAATGAAGGAATACTTCTTCGCCGTCGTGCGGAAGAAATTTTGCAGCTTGTAGATAAGACAGAAAAAGAATTAGTGGAGCAAGAGGAACAGGTGGAAGGTAAAATTTCCATTGGGTGTGGAGAAATTGCTGCTGTACAACTTCTTCCTAAAATAATTGAGTCCTTTCGTCGGAAATATCCCCGTGTTACTTTTGACATTTTTACAGCCACAGCAGATTTGGTAAAGGAACAAATGGAGAAGGGACTACTGGATATTGGTTTGCTTCTTGAGCCGGTTGATATGGAAAAATATGAATTTATTCGCTTGAATATAAGGGAAAAATGGGTGGTTCTGATGAAATCGGATGATCCACTCTCCAAGAAAGAAACGGTAAGCGCAAAAGATTTGTCTGTACTGCCTTTGATTCTTCCTAGGCGTATGAATGTGCAGAGTGAGTTGGCAAGTTGGTTTGGCAACTACTATGAGAAACTGGATATTGTTTTTACCAGCAATTTAAGTACGAACAGCGCAATTATGGTGAATGGAGGCTTGGCATATTCATTGGTGATTGAAGGGGCTGTACCGTTCTGGAATCAATCAAAGGTTACATTCAGACCGCTTGATCCGCCACTTACAGCAACAAGTGTATTAGCATGGAAACGTGGTCAGCCGTTTAGCTTAGCAACCACAAAATTCATCAAACATATTCAATGCTTTTTAGGCATGGACAAACCATAAAAACTAAGTATTTGATATAATTCAATTAGAAAATTATAATATAGGTGTAGAGATAAAGCAAACAGCTTTAATTTCTGCACCTATATTTTTTATTGAGGAGGGAGTGCCATTTCATGAAACCGGATTATGATTCCCGTATAAACGCCGGATTAAGCAAAGAAGAAATCGCAAAAATTTCAGGATGCGAAGATCAAGAAATGCAGATAAGGATGTTGCGAAAATATCGGTACAAATTGCTTGATGAGGTACATGAAAAGCAGCAGTCACTTGATGCAATCGATTATATGATCTGTAAAACAAAAAAATAACAATAAGAGGAGGAAAAGGCGTGAATCAGCAAACAACTCTGTTTTCAAACGAGAAGTTGATGGCTATGATTATTCCCCTGTTTTTAGAGCAGCTGCTGATAATGCTTGTAGGGATGGCGGACACACTGGTGGTCAGCTACGCAGGAGAAGCGGCAGTATCCGGTGTTTCACTGGTAAATCAGTTCAATACTATTTTTATTTATCTGTTTACAGCATTGGCATCTGGAGGGGCGGTTGTGATCAGCCAGTATATTGGTAGAAAGAAAAATGATGACGCTGGAGAATCCGCCAGTCAGCTTCTTTCATTTTCTGCGATTTTTTCCATACTGATCGTAGTGATGGTTCTAATTGGAAATGAAGGGATGCTTCGTCTGATGTTCGGTAAAGTGGAAGATTCTGTGATGCACTCTTGTATTACATACCTTAGGATTTCTGCATATTCCTATCCGGCATTGGCGGTTTACAATGCTGGCGCTGCCCTTTTTCGCAGTATTGGAAAAACCAGTGTGACCATGTATTTGTCGGTAATTTCCAATATCATCAATGTTATTGGAAATTTCATTGGTGTACTTGTTTTGCGTGCAGGTGTTGCAGGTGTTGCATACCCTTCACTGATCGCTCGGACATTTTCAGCCGTGATGATTACAGTACTTTGTTTTCAGAGAAAAAATGAAGTGTTCTATCGCTGCAAGTGGATTTTCCGGTGGAATGTGGATTTCATGAAACAAATTCTAAAAATCGCTATTCCAAATGGGATGGAAAACGGTATATTCCAGTTAGTCAAAGTAGCATTAAGCGGTATCGTTGCACTTTTTGGAACATATCAGATTGCTGCAAATGGTGTTGCACAAAGTATCTGGTCATTGGCTGCGCTGGCGGGAGTCGCTATGGGTCCCGTATTTATAACGGTCATTGGACAGTGTATGGGAAATGGGGATGCAGATGCTGCGGAGCATTATTTTAAGAGATTGACAAGAATCACATTGCTGATTTCATCGGCATGGAATCTTTTGATTTTTCTTCTGACTCCATTCTTTATGAAATTTTATGCTTTGCAGCCGGAGACCAAACGGCTTGTAATCTGGCTGGTTTTAATCCATAACGTGTTTAATGCAGCAGCATATCCCTTTTCCGGTGCGCTTAGTAATGGGCTGCGGGCAGCGGGTGATGTGAAATTTACCATGTATGTTTCGGTTATCTCCACGATAGCGGTGCGTCTGCTTTTATCATGGCTCTTGGGAATTGTTTTGAAAATGGGCGTGATCGGGATTGCTATTGCAATGGTTTGTGACTGGAGCATTCGGGCGGTCATTTTCTTCTGGAGGCAGAAGTCCGGAAAATGGAAAACATTTCAGGTGATATAGATTCATTTATAATAAGTTCAATATCGGTATATTATGCCTTATGGTCTTAGCAAGTTTTGCCGTTTTGCTGTGAATGTGTGGGAGGTCAATCCTGCTGGAAAAGCTGATGAACAGGTTGCCAGAGAAGGGCTTTCCTGTATGGAAGTTTGGATGAAAGAACTGGGACTTACAATGAATCTCCATGAGTTGGGGGCAACAGAAGAAATGTTGCATGGTATTGCAAATGGAACCATCATCATGGAAGGTGGATATAAGGTGTTGAATCATGATGAGGTATTGGAGATTTTGAAGAACAGTTTGTAAGCATTCAAGTAGGAGCTTTTATAACGATAATATAATAGAAAAAGGCAAGTGCTGTGAAAGAAATTTTTCTTTGATGTTGCTTGTCTTTTTTTAATTCATCACTTGACATTGTGGCAAAGAAATCCTGAAAGGGGACGAGTAGAAAAAAGAGCAGCTGCATGAGCAGGAAGAAGAAAATAGACAGAGCAGTTGATGATGTGGAATGTCCGGTGCAGTGTGGGTGTAATGCTCATGCTACATCGGACTTTTTTCGAAAATGATTTTTAATAATGTTGATTTTCAACTACTTTTAACTCAAATATTGCATCTTAACTTAAAAAGAGTTAAGATTGCAAGTAATGACATGGAATATCTCGATAAAGTTCCTGGAGTCAAGAATCAAAGTGTTTTTAAAGAAGCTTATGTTATGGGATATTCTATTTACTAATGTTGATTTTCAACTGCTGGACGAATGGGAGGTATGCTTCATGCCGTTGCAGCTTATCAGAAACGATATTACAAAAATGAGTGTTGATGCGATTGTCAATGCGGCCAACACGTCCCTTTTGGGTGGCGGCGGTGTGGACGGCTGCATTCATCGTGCGGCCGGACCGGAACTGCTTGCAGAATGCCGTACGCTGCATGGCTGCGAAACCGGCAGTGCAAAAATTACAAAGGGATACCGTCTGCCCTGCAAATATGTGATCCATGCAGTCGGTCCGCGCTGGAGGGATGGCAGGCATCGGGAGCAGGAGCTTCTGGAATCCTGTTATCGGACATCTTTGAATCTGGCGAAAGAAAATGGCTGTCAGTCTGTAGCCTTTCCGCTGATTTCCTCCGGTGTTTACGGCTATCCAAAAGACCAGGCTCTGAAGGTTGCAGTCGATACCATCAGCGAATTTCTGCTGGAAAACGAGATGATGGTCTATATCGTTATTTTTGACCGAAAGACATATCAGATTAGCGGAAAGCTGTTTGATGACATCGCAGTGTACATAGATGACCGGTATGTGGAAGAACATACCGACAGGCGGGCAGAACAGAGTCGGTGTTCCGAAGCATGGCAAGAGGAATCCTGCTTTGAAGCTGCATCTGTCCCGCTGCCGCCCGAAGCAATCTGTAAATCCTGCAGCAGTCAGTCTCTGGAAGAGGCGCTGGGACAGATGGATGAGAGCTTTTCAGAAATGCTGCTTCGAAAGATTGAGGAAAGCGGTATGACGGATGCACAGTGCTACAAGAAAGCAAATATTGACAGAAAGCTCTTCTCAAAAATCCGTTCGGATAGATTCTATAAGCCATCCAAACCTACGGTGCTGGCATTTGCCCTCGCTTTGGAGCTGCCGCTTGCCCAGATGCAGGAGATGCTCGGCAAGGCAGGATTCACATTGTCCCATTCAAGTAAATTTGACATCATTGTAGAATATTTTGTCGAACGGGGAAACTATAATGTGTATGAAATTAACGAGGCACTGTTTGCCTTTGACCAGAGTCTGATCGGAGCATAAGAACAAAGAAATGTCGCTTTCCATGCGACCACTCCACAAAAGAAAATCGCTATACTATGACTGTAAGGTACAAAACCGAGCAGCCATATGCGCGTGTAATGAGCCAAAGTTCGAGCTTGCTCGAAACCTTGGCGAATACCGCGACAGCGAGCCCGCAAGGGCGAGATCTTTTTGGAGGAGGACAAGCATATGAGAAAGAATTTAACAGAGATCGTTTTTATCTTAGACCGCAGCGGTTCCATGAACGGACTGGAACGGGATACCATCGGCGGATTCAATTCTATGATTGAGCAGCAGAAAAAAACAGAGGGCGAAGCACTGATTTCAACGGTACTGTTTGACAATGTGAGTGAAGTCCTGCACGACCGTGTAGATGTAAAGAAAATCCGACCGATGACCGACCGGGATTATACAGTTCGCGGATGCACAGCGCTCTTAGATGCCATCGGCGGTGCGATTCATCACATTGGAAATGTTCATAAGTATGCAAGACCGGAGGATGTACCGGAACACACCATGTTCGTAATCACTACGGACGGAATGGAAAATGCCAGCCGCAGGTACAACAGCGAAAAAGTGAGGCAGATGATCGAGCGGCAGAAAGCGAAATACGGTTGGGAGTTTTTGTTCCTCGGTGCTAATATTGACGCGGTAGAGACCGCAAGCCAGTTCGGAATCGGTGCAGACCGTGCAGTCAACTATCAGTGCGACAGCGAAGGAACTGCGTTGAATTATGAGGTGGTCAGCGAAGCAATCAGCTCTGTCCGGTGCAGTGCCCCGTTGAACGCAGACTGGAAAAAACGTATAGATGAGGATTATAAAAAACGTGGAGGAAAATAGAAATATGCAGGCGTATACCTACGTTTCAAAAGGAAAATTCGAATTAAGAGAGAAGCCAAAACCGACCCTGATGCAGGAGCGGGATGCTATTGTCAAAGTGACACTCGCCAGCATTTGCTCCAGCGATCTGCATATCAAGCATGGCAGCGTTCCGCGGGCAGTACCCGGGATCACGGTTGGCCATGAGATGGTGGGGATTGTGGAAGAGGTTGGAAAGGCAGTTACCAAGGTAAAACCAGGAGACCGGGTGACAGTAAACGTGGAGACCTTCTGCGGTGAATGCTTTTTCTGCAAGAAAGGGTATGTGAATAACTGTACAGATGAAAATGGCGGTTGGGCGCTGGGCTGCCGGATTGATGGCGGCCAGGCGGAATATGTGCGTGTGCCCTTTGCAGATCAGGGACTGAATAAGATTCCGGATGGCGTTACGGATCGACAGGCATTGCTGGTGGGCGATGTTCTGGCTACCGGTTACTGGGCAGCGCGTATTTCAGAGATCTCAGAGCAGGACACGGTGCTGATCATCGGAGCCGGCCCCACCGGTATCTGTACCCTGCTTTCGGTAATGCTGAAAAAACCAAGACGGATTATTGTGTGTGAAAAGGATAAAAATCGTCTGCAGTTTATCCGACAGCATTATCCGGAGATTTTGTTGGTTTCTCCGGAGAAGTGTGAAGCGTTTGTACGGGCAAACAGCGATCATGGGGGAGCTGACGTTGTGCTGGAGGTTGCGGGGGCGGAAGCTACCTTCCGTCTGGCCTGGGAATGCGCGAGACCCAATGGTCTGGTGACGGTGGTTGCTCTTTATGATCAGGCACAGATCCTGCCGCTTCCGGATATGTATGGAAAAAATCTTACCTTTAAAACCGGAGGGGTGGATGGTTGTGACTGTGAAGAAACATTACGGTTGATTGCAGAGGGAAAACTGAACACAGAGCCGCTTATCACCCATACCTATCCCTTAGAAAGGATAGAGGAAGCCTATGAACTCTTTGAAGGTAAGCGGGACGGTGTAATTAAGGTAGTAGTAGAATGCTAAAAGAAGATATAGATAATTCCAATCATTAATGTACTATATATGGTATGATAATGATTGGAATTTTGTTATAACAGGGGGGATTTCCAACCATTAGTATATACGATTCATGAAAAATCAGGTAAAATTATGTATAGGTAATTAAGGGATCGGTTTTATGAATCCGCTGGGTCCGGATGTGGCGACAATCCGTACTTCTGGCTGTATCGTCTTTTCGCATGGAGGCAATGGCTGCCGGAGGATTTGCCGGAGAATATGAACGATGGATGGATATGGCAGATCTGCCGACCGAAGAGGAAGAGAAGGAATTAATTGCCACGCTGTTTTCTCTGAGCTGAATGATCTGACGGCTGAAGCGAGGAATAAATTTACGGAAGAGGAAAACGGTTAATGCAGTGCTTTTGAGGGACAAACTTTCGTGCATTCATAGCAGAGAATACACTCTGTTCCGTTTTTCCGCTTGCGGGTTTCCTTATTAACCTCCACGTTCATGGGGCAGACCTGCAGACACTTCCTGCAATGGACACACTTATCCTCATCGCAGTGGACGCGCAGAAGAGAAAAATAGCTCATAGGTTTGAGAAAAACTGTAATGGGACACAGATATTTGCAGAACGCCCGATTATCTTGAAACAGGAAGGCAAACACAATACCGACAAGGTAATAAAGCGCATTCCCGGCCAGGAAAAGCCAGAACATGATTTGCTCCAGATGTGCCACCTGCATCAGAAACAGCCCAGACACCAACGCCAGAGACAGAAAAAACATCACATAGCGAAGGAAGCCCAGCTTTTCTTTTCGTGGCTTCTGCGGCTGATTGTAGGGCAGAAAGTCCAGCACCATAGCTGTCCAGCAGGCGTAGCCGCACCAGCCACGCCCAAAAAGCAGCGGTCCGAAAATTTTTGCAACCGCGTAGTGGATAGTTGCTGCTTCGAAAACGCCGAGAAACAGGTAGTACCAGAACCTTCGATCTGCATATTTTCACGGGAAATCACGCCAAGGTACAGCAACATATAGCTGCCCACCGCCAACTGGACGAAATGCCGGGCATACCGTTTTCCGGCGGTAAATAGTGCTGTTCCAAGCCCAAGGCAGGCTCCGATGTAGCTGAAATTCAGCAGATAGAAAAAATTCTCCTTTGTGAGCCACAGCGTAACTGCCACTGCTTCAAACAGCAGAAACAGCAGCATAGATGGCACGTATTTGTGAAGTCTGTTAGGGATTTTCGTCATCTCTTTGATCCTCTGCTTTCTTATCTTTTCTCAATGCACGGACTGCCAGGCCGGTGCAAGAGCGTGTCTGATATCTTAGCATAAGTATAGCAGAGAAATAAAAAAATAGGAATCAGATTCTTATAAAACATCTGCAAAAAAAGTGAAACGATTACAGGCGCAGACGGTTATGACCGCCTGCGCCTGTAGTCGTTTGGAGTCATTCCAAACTGTTTTTTAAAAGCTGTCTGGAAGTGGCCTGGACTGGAAAAGTTTGATGTATTTCTATGCATAGGGTATAATGTCTTTAGGGAAAAAGATATGATTACGAAAACAAAATATTCCGGAAACATGATAGAGAAAGCAGGTATGCTATGAAAAGAAAAATTATGATTGCTGCAGTGGCAGCTGCTGTGATTTTTGCGGTGATTGCGATTCTTTCCGTTTTGGCGCAGACACCGGCATTAATCTGAGAAATCGAAATGATCTGCTGTGAAATTTCCGGCGGATCATGGAAGGATGGGAAACTGGCGTTTTGCAAATGATTTTGCCTACTTTCATACAAAAAATACTTTGAATATCAAGAAATCTATGCTACACTGATACTGCATGACAAAATAAAAGAAAGTGGGGATTGTAGTATGAGTGGTCTGTTTCGGGCTCTTCATCGGACAAAAGTGTTTCGAAATCTGACGGAGCAGGAGTTTGCATGGGTTTTATATGATGTGGGAAATTCGGCATTTATTATGCTTGCCTGTTCGCTGATTCCGATCTGGTTTAAGAGTCTGGCAATCGGTACAGGGCCGGGAAAAATCAGTTCGGATCAGGCGACGGCGTATTATTCGATTGCCATTTCCATTGTTACGGTGGTGGTGGCACTGATCGGTCCTGTCTGCGGTGTGCTGGCGGATCGTAAGGATAAGAAAAAGATCTTTTTACCACAACGGCAGGTCTTGGCATCACAGGATGTGTGCTGAATGGCGTTGCAACGAGCTGGGTGCTGTTTCTGGTCATTTATATTGCGACAAGAGTCTGCTATAATGCATCGCTGACGATTTACGATTCCATGCTGAATGATGTGACAACGGAGGAACGTATGGATGAGGTATCCTCCTATGGCTATGCGTGGGGATACCTGGGATCCTGCATTCCGTTTCTTGTAGCACTGATTGCTTACGTTCTGGGGCCGGATATGGTCGGGGTGCTGCCGGATTTTGTCTCTAAGATGATCGGTTTTGGCGTGACGGCTCTCTGGTGGCTGGTGGTGACGCTGCCGTTGCTGAAGGAGTATCGGCAGAAGAATTACGTGGAAATGAGAACGGTTACCGTCGGTCAGACATTTGGAAAAATATTCAGAACCCTGAAAAAAATCGCAGTTTCGGACCGGAAAGTATTTTTCTTTCTGATTGGATTCTTTCTCTATATTGATGGGGTCGGAACTATCATTGACAACTGCATCAACATCGGAACCGATCTGAACCTGAATACGGTTGGACAGGTTGTTTTCCTGCTTGCCACGCAGGTTGTCGCTTTTGGAGGATCTCTGTTTTTTGCAAAACTGTCGCGGAAAAAAGATACGGTATCCCTGATTCTGATCTGCATCGCAGGCTATTTTGTCATCTGCCTCTATGCGCTGACACTGCGGACGCTGGTGCACTTTGCGATTCTGGCATTTGGAGTGGGATGCTTTCAGGGATCAATTCAGTCGTTGTCGCGGTCGTATTATTCCAAAATTATTCCGGCGGAGAATTCGGGAGAATATTTTGGCATCTATGATATTTTTGCCAAGGGCGCTTCCTTCCTTGGATCTGTAGTCATTGCAGTTGTAAAGCTGGCGGGAGGAACGATCAACGTAGCAGTTGCATGTCTGGCGGTTTTCTTTGCACTTGGATTTGTTTTTCTGAAAATTGCAGACCATCAGCCGGTGACGGGTGAAAAATAAAAGATACACAGCATAAAAAAATCTCAAAACCAGGCGAACAAGAGCAACTGGTTTTGAGATTTTTTGCTTTTGACTCCGGGGTTTCACAAAGAGAGGTTACGTGTTACGATAATCAGTGAGTCGGGCTGCCGGGAATGTGGCTGCCTGAAAAAAGCACAGACAGGCCAGATCCGGAAAGCCGGAAGAGTCGATCACAAGGATGCGTTTCTGGACACCGAGGAGCTGCACATTGGTACCAGACCCCATTACACTTCTATCTGCAGACCCCGATTGCACAGATTCATGATTACAGCATGGCGCAGTTTGAGCATTGGACGAAAGAAACATTCTCTGCCAATTTTCGCAAAATGCTGACGCTGGAACAATACCGCGATCCAAAACTTGCGCAGCTTCATCATGATTATCTGGCGGGCGGACCATTGAAATATATGGCGGTGATTTTTCGTAAGCTGGCGGATTCTGATGAAACGGCCATGCAGCTGGCGTTGGAGTTTTATCTGTGACAAGAACCCGGAAGCTTTTGAAAAATTTGAAGCCGCATTCCCCAAAAAGGAAAAGCTGAAACTGCTGGGGCAGCTGTTCTGATTCGAGCGATAAAGTTTGGCAGCAGAACGATGCTGAGGGGTAAGCAGGTGTGTGATAAAAGGAGAACAGGACAATGGGGGAATCCCGTGTCCTGTTTTTTTGCCCCTGAAAAGTGGAAATTTCCTATCCCCTCTGCATACAATACAGGTAGAGTATCTTTTCAAACCCGTTCAGAAAGGATGATCATTATGACGAAAGGCATTGTAAAAATAAAGAAAAACCGTGCATTTGTAGAGCAGCAGAACGGCGAGGTGGAAATGGCTTCCGGGCAGTATGTGTATCTGAAAGTGGAAAATTGCTGGATTCCGGTGGTGGTGCGGTATTCGGCGCGGAGGAAGAAGTGGTATTTTAAGTATCTCGAGGAAATCCCGGTCTGCGGGCAGAAGGTGCTGCTGAAGGCGTAGCCGGTAAAGGGCGTTTCACGTATGTTTAACATGTGTTTAATCTTTCTGAGTCAGAAATTCATTATGCAGCTCATGGATTCTGCGCTGTTCGGCAGCTTTCTGTTTTTCACGCTCCGATCAATACGAAGATCCTGCAAGCAGAGCGCAGATCAGCGTCAGACCGAAAACAAGAAGAAAAGAATAAAGATATGGATGACCGGGATGATTTTCATGATTCATAGGAAGCCTGGCTTTCTGAATGTAAAATTCGTAGATAAGGATTTTCTGTGTCTAAAATTCAGTATAGCAAACGGAATTTTTCGCGTCAATGGAAAGGATTGGTTTCTCGATTTCCAAATTCATCATTTACGCCGTCCCCAAAGTCTGCTAAGATAAAGAAAACTTGTTACCAAACGAGAAAACAGGAGTGATTTACATTGAAAAAGATCTTATTTATCGCAACCGGCGGCACAATCGCTTCGAAGAAGACGGAAAATGGTTTGACTCCGCAGATTACGCCGGAGGAGTTATTGTCTTATATTCCGGAGGTGGAAGGCCTCTGTGAGATTACGGCGGTGAATCCGTTCAATCTGGACAGCTCGAATGTGGTTCCGGAGAACTGGAGCACGCTGGTGAAAGTGGCGAAGGAGCATTACGAGGATTACGACGGTTTCGTCATCGCGCACGGAACTGATACGATGGCGTACACGGCGGCGGCGCTTTCCTATATGATTCAGAATTCGGAAAAGCCGATCGTCATCACCGGAGCACAGCGGCCGATTAATTTGGATATCACGGATGCAAAGACAAACCTGTCCGATAGCTTTTATTACGCCTGTGATGATGCATCCCAGGGTGTACAGATTGTGTTCGACGGAAAAGTCATCGCGGGAACGCGCGCGAAGAAGGTGCGGACGAAGAGCTACAATGCCTTTTCCAGCATCGATTTCCCGTACCTTGCGGTAATACAGGACCGCAGGATTCTGCGGTATCTGCCGATGCTGCCGTATGAAAAGCCGGTTCGTTTTTATGAAAACTTAAGCGATAACGTTTTTCTCTTGAAACTGATCCCGGGAATCAGCCCGGTATTGCTTCCGGCGATTTTTGAGCACTACGATGCGATCATTGTGGAGAGCTTCGGTGTCGGCGGTATTCCGGCGAGCATCAAGGAGCCGTTTTACGAGCTCTGCCAGAAGTACCCGGAAAAACTCATCATCATGTGTACCCAGGTTTCTCACGAGGGAAGCGATATGACCGTCTATGAAGTCGGCCATGAGATGAAAACCCTGTGCAACATTCTCGAGTCATACGATATGACCCCGGAGGCAGTCGCAACTAAAACCATGTGGCTTCTCGGCAACCGTCCGGATGATCATGAGAGCCGGGAAAAAGCATTCTATAAACCGATCAACTACGATACGGTCTGGAAATAAGAAAAAGAAAGACGGCAAAAAGGCTGTCACGGTCCGCAGGAAAGAAATGTTTCTGCTGGCTGTGAACGCCTCTTTTTCTTTTTGAGGAAAAAGAAATTTTCCACAAAATTTTCAGATAGTACGGACGCAAAGTTGATTTTTATTGGAAGAATTGTGCAAATTTCATAGAAAAATCAGAAACAGGTTGACATCTTTTGAACATTTTAGTAGAATTGAATTCATGATGCAGTGCGGAAAACGGCGGATTTTGGATGACGAATCCAACCGCTGGTTACAGTTACAACATATGTGTGAACGATAACGATTTCGGAGGTGCATGCATGAAACGGTTAAGGTTTACAGCAGATATGACAAAAGAACAGAAGCGAAACACCGTTGAGGCGGCGCTGCTTCTTGGTTTCCAGGCAGAGACGGCAGTGTTTCCTGTTGCAGCCGCGGATGGAGAAATCCCGGTACCGGAAACAAAAGAAGAATTCCGGAAGCTGTGGAAGAAAACAGCAGATGCAGCCCCGGAGGGGTATGAGGCGGCTTCGGACCACATCGGGCCGGTTTACGACCTGGATTTCCGGGAAAAAACAGGATTGGAAAAAATGTTCCAAAAAGGTCCGTTTTTAAAAGATCAGAATCACGATTTCCTCCCGGATGCACTTGATGTAAAACTGGTGCTTCCAGAGGACGCAAGCGATGCTATGTTTCTTGCAGCGTGTGATCTGGCATACCGTTTCGGGATGGAGACGACAGGATACGAAGGAACCATTCTTGCCGAGGCGGGTTACAAGGGAAATCAGATTATTTTTGAAAAAGCAGATCAGACAGAACTGGTCCTTGGAGAGACAGACGGTGACGGCGTAAAAGTGTATCTGCGCGGAGACGGCGAAGCACTGACCGCATTCACCGCCCGCCTCTGCAATACATTTCCAAAGATCTGCGGTGAGAGAAGCTGGAAAGATCTCCTGATGGACATGGTGGATGATTTTATCCTACGCGGAGAGGACGGCCAGCTTGCCGAACTGAAAGCTTTACAGGAAAAAGAAAGCGGCGCCTATGCGGTTTACGGATCGCCGCGCTGGAGCGAAGAGCAGAAAAAAGAGGCCGGAGATGCAGAAGTTTACAATTACAAATCCGGTCAGAAAATGTACGAGAAAGTATATGAATTCCCGTGGGAGGTCGAAGTATTTGAAGAACTTCTGGAAACGGAAGTCTATCCGAAACTCAAAGAGGGAAGCACCGTAAAAATCACCGGAGCAGTCAGCGAGACCGAGAGCGTGCGCCGGAAGATGTGCGAAGCGATCGATGCAAAAATCCGCGAAGCAGGCGCTGTGCCGGAACAGACAACGATTTACTGTGCCTACAAACAGGGCTATTCCTGGCTGGCAGAAGAGATGCTTCCGCGTCTGAAAGAGGCCGGAGCCGATACGGTTACCGTTTATTTCAAACCGTTTCTCCCAGAAGGCCAGACGGAATGGAATGATGAAAACGGAGCCATCCCGTCTTACCACAACCTGAGTGCCGAGACGCCGGACAAATGGTACGACCTACCGATCCGTTATCTGCAGGAGCTGTACCCGATCGAGGATCTTCTGGTAAAAGAGCTCGGTATCGAGAGAAAAAATGTCGTATTCAAAGCCTATGAGGGAGAAGATGACATCACATATCTCTGCCAGGGAAGCAAAGAAAACAGCGTCTGCTGTGAGGATGCGTACAAGGCCGCGTGGTCGGAGCGTCCGTATATGAATGAATACCCGCAGATGGGAAAAGTTCACCCGTCGACCGGTTATATAAAAGCAGAAGTAAATGGCAAGCCCATTCTTGACAAAAAAGTCCGCACCGATCTGGAAGAAATCTGGGATGTCTACCAGAGCGAAGTCCTTCCGGACTGCCGCCGCTATATCGAGGAAAAAACGGGCGGAACCGTTGCGGAGGAGATGCAGCCGTTCTTCCACGAACTGAGAATGGACATTACGGTAAGCGAGCCGGACGAGCCGACCGGTTCCCGTGAGGATCTGATCTCATCGCTTGATGCACTCCATGAGGACATGTATTTTGTGGGCGGTGATTATTTTAAAAATTACGGCATTCAGAAAGCCGGCGTGATGCTGGATGCACCGGGCCTGATTCTGCCGGTGATCCATCAGAAAGAGGGCCGGCCGGTCTTTCGCGTTACGCTGACAGAGCCGTTAAAAGATGCGGCATGCATCACAAAAGACGGAGAGACCGCTGCCGCAGAGAGAAAACGAAGTGAAGTCGAAACCTGGATTTCCGCAGTTTCGTGGGAAAACGGAGAGCTGAATTTCCATATCACAGTGAAAGGCGCAGCAGAGGCTACCGTAAAAGCATACGCAGCGCTGTGGTCGAAAGGTGTTCTTGAAAAATGCAGCTGTGTTCCTGTGGAAACAGCGCTTGTCTTTGAAACAGAAAGCGGCGCATCGTATGCGGCACAGACCCTGGAGCGGGAAGAAAAGCCAAAGGCGAAACGGATCGAGAACATCAACCTGCATGAGCACGAACTGATCGGATACGATACGTATCGGGAGATCATTGAGGAGCTGAAAGAAGTTCCGGGTATCGAGGTCTTCCGGATTGCCGTTTCCTATACGGGCCGCGAGCTCTATGCTGTCTGGCTGAAACCGGAGTACGAGGGATATCTGTCGCTGACGAAGCGTCTGGCGAGAGTGCCGAGCGAGGTGATCAATGCAAGACACCATGCAAACGAGGTTGCCTCAACGAATGCATCGTTTATGCTGCTGAAGAAACTTTTAACAGAAGATGTTTACAAAGAGCTGCCGGATAAGCTGAATCTGATCCTGATCCCGATGGAAAACGTGGACGGTGCAGCGATTCACTATGAACTGCAGAAGGAGCATCCGACGTGGAAATTCCATGTGGCGCGGTTCAATTCTCTTGGAAAAGAGTTTTACCGTCATTATTTCCAGCAGGATACGATTCACAGCGAAGCGATGGGCATCAGCCGGATTTACGAGAAATATGCACCGGATATGATGGTGGAT
The DNA here is from genome assembly GCF_003460685.1 of Blautia sp. OF03-13. Lineage (NCBI taxonomy): Bacteria > Bacillati > Bacillota > Clostridia > Lachnospirales > Lachnospiraceae > Blautia > Blautia sp. OF03-13. The sequence goes on from NZ_QTVR01000011.1 coordinate 24,009, forward strand.
AACCACGGTGTGCCAAGCCACGAATGGGAGCAGCAGTTTTCTGGTTATACCTCCCCGTCCTACAAAGGTTTCTGGCTTCCGAGATCGCTCTTATATGGTTATTTCTGGTATGTAATGAATCCGGAATACAAAGGAAACTATGATGTGAATAAGGTCATGGAGGATGTGATCGCAGACAAGATTGCAGCGTATCCGGAGATGAAAGCACTGAACCAGGAGTGGAGTGCACAGTTTGAAAAATATGCCCATGCGTGGATGCCGAAACTGTTTCCGGCCAATTATTATAAAGAAATGATCAATTACTGGATTCCGTATGAATCGAATCCGGCGCATGGATATTCGTCGATCCGCTATCCGTGGATTACAACCGTCGCTTATACGAGCGAGGTTGCGGATGAAACGGCACAGGGAGAATACCTGAACCTGTGTGCGCGGGCTCATGTGGCGCACGACGAAGTGACAATACAGATGCTCATGGAGGCGCGGAACGTTATGGACTGCCGCTTTACCGAGCAGGATGGAACGATTTTGACCAGCTACATACGAAAGAGACCGATGATTGTCTCTAGGTAACTGGAAGAAATACAGGATACAGGGTTGTGAAAGCACGAGCGTGCGGAGCAGCCTGTATCCAAAAAAACTACATTTTATTTAAGGAGGAGTTTAGGTATGGAACTCATCAAATTACTTGGCGTGTTAATCGTTATCGTCGGATTCGCGCTGAAACTGGATTCAATCCTCATCATTTTCCTGGCGCTGATTACGACAGGGATCGTTGGCGGCCTTGGCGTCGGCGGTCTTCTTGAGACCATCGGAACCAACTTCGTAGCGAACCGAAGCATGGCGATCTTCATGATGATCCTGCTCGTTACTGGTACGCTTGAAAGAAACGGTCTTCGTGAAGCAGCAGCAAACCTGATTAAGAAAGTTAAGAGTGCAACAGCCGGCAAGCTGATCGCTGTATACGGCGTATTAAATGGCCTGTTCGGTGCATTCAACGTAGGATTCGGCGGTGTTGCCGGATTCATCCGTCCGGTTCTTCTTCCGATGGCAGAAGGTGCGATCGAGAACAAAGAAGGTACCGTAAACGAAGAGCACTTAGAAGAAGTCAAGGGACTTGCAGCAGCAATGCAGAACTTCACCTGGTTCTTCTTCCAGGTTCTGTTTGTCGGCGGTGCCGGTGGAATTCTGGTACAGACGACACTTGCCGGTCTTGGCTATGAAGTAAGCCTGATTGACCTTGCGGCAATTGAAATTCCGGTTGCATTATTCTCACTGGTTGTTTCCTGTGTCTATATCATTGTAAAAGACAATCGGATTTCGAAAAAATACTATGAAAAATCAGCCGGCAAAAAGGCACAGAAATAGGAGGAACACTAGATGAGCGCATTAAAAGTTATACAGGTTCCAGCCGCATTTAATACGGCCGGATTAAATATTGTATGGATTCTCGTTGGCCTGATTGCAATCTACGCGGGCATTAAAAACCTTCTGGATGAAGAAAATCCGTCCAGAATCGGAACAGCCATTTTCTGGTGTTCGTTCGGTATTGTTACAGCACTTGGCACCTGGCTTCCGGCCAAGGTTTCCGGTGTCCTCGTTATTATTATGTGTCTGCCGCCGATCTTCAAGAAAGTAAAGGTTGGAAAAACAAACGCACCGGAAAAAGCACACACCGAAGCACAGTTTAAGAAGATTGGAATGAAGATTTTCGTTCCGGCATTCTGTGTTGCTGTATTTTCCCTTGCTTTTTCACTGTTCTCCAATATGAGCTCCATGATCGCGATTACACTTGGTGTTCTCGTAGCCATTATTTTCCTGGTTGCATACGACTCGAAAGAGAACAAACCGCAGGTTTTCCTGAAAGATTCCGAGCGTTTCCTTTCCCTTACAGGACCGCTCAGTATGCTGCCGCAGCTGCTTGGCTGCCTGGGCGGTGTCTTTACTGCAGCCGGTGTTGGTGAGGTTATTGCACAAATCGTAGAGAAAGTTGTTCCGAAAGGAAATGTTAATATTGGTATCATCGTTTATGCCGTTGGTATGGTACTGTTCACCATGATCATGGGTAATGCATTTGCAGCCATCACCGTTATGACGGTTGGTATCGGTGCTCCGTTCGTACTGGCATACGGTGCAAATCCGGTAGTCATCGGTATGATCGCACTGACCTGCGGTTACTGCGGAACCTTAATGACTCCGATGGCAGCAAACTTCAATATCGTACCGGTTGCAATCCTGAATATGAAGGACCGCTGGGGCGTAATCAAAAATCAGGTGCTGGTTGGATTAATTATGCTTGTATTCCAGATCTGTTATATGATAGTATTAAAGTAAATCGTCAGGACAGACTAACTAAGGTCATCGTATTTTCCGAAAGGGAAGGGCGGTGGCCTTAACGTCCGTAAAATGGTCGACTAGATATGACAGGAGAAGGAAGAGAAACAAATGACACCGAACATGGAACGGGGGGCCCGGATCATCATCCGCGAATGGGTAAGAGTAAAAGCGTGGGATAAAGTACTGATTGTGACATCAAAGGAGCATCAGGCGGAGGCGAAAGCGCTGGAAATGCAGGCGCGGAAAAAAGCGCGGTCCGTCAACACACTGATTGTTGAAAATAAAGGACGCCATGTGGGCATCTTTTTCGACGATAACGAGGCGGTCTTTGATCCCTACACTGCGATCATTGCAGCGACCGAGTATTCGCTTGTGACAACAAAAGCAGCGAAGCGTGCGATTCAGAAGCACAAAAAGTTTCTGTCGCTTCCGCTTTCGACGAACGACGGAAGAAGTCTTCTGGAGTTCGATTTCCTTTTGATGGACACGAAAAAGAGCCGCATGATGGCAAAGCTGTTTATGAAGTATCTCCGTTCATCCGGCAAAGTGCATGTGACGACACCGGCAGGAACGGATATGATGTTCTACAAAGAGAACCGCAATCCGGGATTTTTCAACGGCGTATTAAGAGACGGAAAAGGCTATTCGTCCTCAAGTATTGAGGTCTATGTGCCGATCGAGGAGACAAAGACAGAGGGCATTATGGTGCTCGACGGATCGCTGGGATACATCGGACGAGCCGATGAGCCGACGAGAATCATCTTCAAAGGCGGCAGAATCGTCGATATCGAGGAGACACCGACCGGCATCCGCTTAAAGAAGTACATGGAGGAATATTTCGATCCACGGATTTATATCGCAGGAGAGCTTGGCATCGGACTGAATTCGTGCTCGAACTGCCTCGGCAACTGCTACATTGAGGATGAATCCGCGTATGGAACCTTCCACGTAGGGCTTGGACGCAATATCGCGCTCGGCGGCGTGCAGAATGCGAAAGGCCACTTCGACCTGGTCTGCCGGGAACCCGATATTTTTACCGATAACCGTCAGATCATGGACCGGGGAAAGATTATTGCACCCGAGCCTGTGTTATACTAAAGGACAGAACCAGGAGACAAAAATTAAGAGACAAAAGGAGAAAAGACGATGAAAGTTTTATTAACAGGATTTGACCCATTTGGAGGAGAGAGCGTGAACCCGGCATTCGAGGCCATCAAACTTCTGCCGGATACCATCGCCGGAGCAGAGATCGTAAAAGTTGAGATTCCGACCGAGTTTACCAGAAGTATTTCCTGTGTGGAAGCAGCCATCAAAGAGCACAATCCGGACGTTGTCATCGATGTCGGACAGGCAGGCGGACGCGCATGCGTAACCGTAGAGAAAGTCGGCATCAACCTTGCAGACGCAAGAATCCCGGACAACGCCGGAGAGCAGCCGTCCGATGAACCGCTGCAGGCAGACGGCCCGACCGCATACTTTGCAACGATTCCGGTCAAAGCAATGGTTCAGAACGTCCGCGAACACGGCCTTCCGTGCCACGTATCCTTCACCGCAGGCACCTACGTATGCAACTGCGTTATGTACAATGTGCTTCACCTGTGCGCAACGAAATATCCGAACATCCGCGCAGGCTTCATCCACGTACCGTTCGCATGCGAGCAGGTAGTCGGAAAAGCAAGCACCATGGCAAGCATGCCGCTGGAAACGATTGCAAAATCTCTGGAGTACTGCATTGAGGCGGTTGTAACCAACAAAGAAGAAGTAAAAGAGGCAATGGGAACGACCCACTAAAGAAGCATTTCAGGCCGTCTTACCGGAAAAAGGTGAGGCGGCCTATATTTTTTGCTTTTTTTCCTTTTGCAAACCATATCTTTTGTGTTACAATAGATTTTGTCAGAATTTTTATGCGAAAGGAACGAAAGAAAATGGAACAGGGTAAAATTTTTAAATTTCATAATGACCTTGATACAGACCAGATCATCGCGTCCCAGTATCTGCTTCTGCCGAATCTGGATGAGATGAAAGGCCATGCGTTTGAATCGTTAGATCCGGACTTTGCAAAAAAAGTAAAACCGGGAGATTTTGTCGTAGGAGGAGAAAACTTCGGCTGCGGTTCTTCAAGAGAGCAGGCACCAGGCGTCTTAAAAGCACTCGGCGTGCAGGCCGTCATCGCAAAATCCTTCGCCAGAATCTTTTTCCGCAATGCCATCAACATCGGTCTGCCGGCGATTGTCTGTAAAGACCTGCCGGATGCCGTAGAAGACGGGGACACCATGGTCCTCCATATGTCCGAGGGAACCGCAGAGGTGAACGGCAAAACGTACACCTGCACCAAACTGCCGGAATATATGCAGAACATACTGAATCAGGGAGGCTTGATTGCCTCTTTGAACCGCGAGGAGGAGTAAGAACCATGGGAATGACAATTGCAGAGAAAATTATCGCCGCTGCAGCCGGCGTTCCGGAAGTAAAGCCGGGAGATATCCACACCGTAACACTGGATCGTCTGATGAGCAACGACGGAACCACCCATCTGACGGTTGATATGTACCGCAACAAATTAAACCACCCGCACATTGCGGATCCGAAAAAGCTCGTTTTCATCGTCGACCACAACGTGCCGTCCGACAGCCCGAAAACAGCAGCATCCCAGAAAAAGATGCGTGATTTTGCAAGAGAGAACAACATTGACTTCTGGGAAGGAAAAGGTGTATGCCATCAGGTGATGATTGAGAACTATGTCCGCCCGGGCGAGCTGATCTTCGGCGCTGACAGCCATACCTGCTCTTACGGAGCACTCGGCGCATTCGGCACCGGTGTCGGCTGTACCGATTTCCTGTACGGCATGGTAACGGGAACTTCCTGGGTACTCGTACCGGAAAGCGTAAAATTCAATCTTGTAGGAAAACTGCCGGAGGGCGTTTATGCGAGAGATCTGATTCTCACCATCATCGGCGAGGTCGGCGCAAACGGATGCAACTACCAGGTGATGGAGTTTACCGGTGAGGGTGCAAAGACTTTAAGCATCAGCGACCGTATGGCACTTTGCAACATGGCAGTTGAGGCCGGTGCCAAGACCGGTATCTTTGAGGCAGATGAGAAAGCCATCGAGTACCTGAAAGAGCACGGAAGAGAGCCAAAAGAAATCTTTCACAGCGATCCGGACGCAAAATACGTCAGAGAGTACACCTTTGACCTTTCCAAAGTCCGCCCGGTTGTTGCAAAACCGGATTTCGTAGACCGCGTTGTTCCGGCAGAAGAGACCTGCGGAACGCCGATCAACGAAGCATTCCTTGGATCCTGCAACAACGGAAGAATCGAAGATCTCCGCGTCGGCGCAGAGATCATCCGCGGAAAGAAAGTCGCAGAGGGCGTCCGTTTCCTCGTTGTTCCGGCAAGCCAGACGATCTACCGCCAGGCATTAAAAGAAGGCATCATCGACACCTTCATGGAGGCCGGAGCCATCGTCATGAACCCGAACTGCAGCGTCTGCTGGGGAAGCTGCCAGGGTGTCATCGGCGAGAACGAAGTGCTGATCAGCACCGGAACCCGTAACTTCAAGGGCCGTGCCGGTCATCCAAGCTCCAAAGTATACTTGGGCTCTGCCGCAACCGTAACCGCATCCGCAATTGCCGGAAAGATTGCGACGGCAGATCAGATCTGACCATTTTCTTTGAGGGATATATAATATTTTTGGGAGAATAAACATATGGAAGCATTTACAGGAAAAGTATGGGTGCTTGGAGACGATATTGATACCGATATCATTATCCCGACCGAGTATCTTGCTTTAAAGACAATTGACGATATGAAACAGTACGGCTTTTCCCCGCTCCGCCCGGAACTGGCCGGACAGATCGAAAAGGGCGACATCATCGTGGCAGGAAAGAACTTCGGCTGCGGCTCCTCGAGAGAGCAGGCACCGGAGATCATCAAGGCGCTCGGCATTTCCTGCGTCATCGCGAAGTCCTTTGCCCGGATCTTTTTCCGCAACTCTATCAACAACGGTCTTCTTCTGATCGAGCAGCCGGATCTGCACGACGATATCAAAGAGGGCGACACCATCACCGTCAAGATGAATGAGCATGTCGATTACAACGGAAAAACATACCCGATCGCAGCTCTGCCGGAGAACCTGATGGATATCATTCAGGCAGGCGGCCTGGTAAAGGCAATGCGCAAGCGCAACGGACTGGACTAAGAGCGGGAGGAAGAAACGATGGGCAATACAGTAATTGAAAAAATCATCCGCCACAACACCGGAAAAGACGTAAAACCGGGCGACATTGTGACGGTCAACGTGGACAGAGTCATGATTCATGATATCTTCATCCCGTTTGTCGGCGATAAATTCGAGGAGATGGGCTTTACCAAACTGTGGGACCCGGATAAAGTCGTTCTGATCTACGACCACCTCGTTCCGGCAAGCCAGGTGGACGATACGAGACATTTCCACAAAGGCGATGAATTTGCAAAGAAATACGGCATGAAAAACGTACACAGAAGCGACGGAATCTGCCATCAGTTAATGACAGAGGCAGGTTACGTAAAACCGGGCGACGTTGTTTTCGGAACCGACAGCCACACGACGACATACGGCTGTGTCGGTGCATTCTCTTCCGGAATCGGCTACACAGAGATGGCGAGCATCCTTGGAACGGGTACGATGTGGATCAAAGTGCCGGAGACGATCAAAGTTGTCATCGAAGGCGAGCTGCCGAAAAATGTGATGTCAAAAGACATTATCCTGCGTCTGATCGGTGACCTCGGTGCAGACGGCGCAACGTACCGCGCACTGGAGTTCTCAGGAAGCACCGTAGAAAATATGACCGTGGCAAGCCGTATGACGATTGCCAACATGGCGATCGAGGCAGGTGCCAAATGTGCACTTTTTACCCCGGATGAGAAGACCGCAGAATACTGCGAGATCGAACTCAATGACTACCAGAAGAGCTTAAAAGGCGATGAGGATGCAAAATATCTGTGCACCATCACCTACCGCGCCGAGGATTTTGTGCCGGTTATGGCATGCCCGTCCCAGGTAGACAAGATCCGTGATACCAGCGTTCTCGAGGGAACCCCGATCGATCAGGTCTTCATCGGTTCCTGTACGAACGGCCGTCTCGAGGATCTGCAGGCGGCAGCCGAGGTTTTAAAAGGCAAAAAAGTAGCCGACTACGTAAAACTGATCGTAACACCGGCAAGCCGCAAGATTTATCTGCAGGCAAGCAAAATGGGCATTCTCGATACACTGGCAGAGGCAGGCGCCATGATTACACATCCAGGCTGCGGTCTGTGCTGCGGAAGAGCGGGCGGAATCCTCTCTGACGGCGAGCGTGTTGTAGCAACGAACAACCGAAACTTTCTTGGAAGAATGGGTACTTCTAAAGTTGAAATTTATCTGGCATCTCCAAAGACAGCGGCAGCATGTGCAGTAGCTGGAAAAATTGTGACGCCGGAAGTGTAAACGAACTTAACAGCAGAAAGGGAAAACAGACGACATGAATGGTTCAATGTTTATCGGAACCTGGTGGGCACTCGTCCCGCCGCTGCTTGCAATTCTGCTTGCATTTGTAACAAAAGAAGTTTACAGTTCCCTGTTCATCGGATCGGCAGTCGGTGTCCTTTTGTACACCGGCTTCCATCCGTGGGATGCGTTCACAAGCTTCTTTGAAATTTTACGGAACAGCATGAACATCAACATTCTGATCTTCGATATCCTGCTTGGCATGGTTGTCGTGCTGATGGCGAAATCCGGCGGCTCGGCGGCATATGGAAAATGGGCGGGGACGAAGATCAAAACGAAGCGGAGTGCGCTTCTGGCAACGATGGGGCTTGGTGTTCTGATTTTTGTGGATGACTATTTCAACTGTCTGACAGTCGGCTCTGTCATGCGCCCGGTCACAGACAGCCACAAGGTTTCCCGCGCGAAACTCGCATACATCATCGACTCCACCGCAGCGCCGATCTGCATTATCGCGCCGATCTCAAGCTGGGCGGCAGCCGTCAACTCGTATGTGCCGGCGGATGCGGGAATCAGCGGATTCCAGCTGTTTCTGCGGACAATTCCGTATAACCTGTATGCGATCCTTACAATTGCGATGGTCTTTTACATCTGCTACACCGGCTTTGATTTTGGTCAGATGAAGCTCCACGAGGATAATGCCGCCAAAGGTGATCTTTTCACGACCGGAGGCGAGGAGTTTGAGCAGGTTTCCGAGCAGGAGGTCAATCCGAACGGAAAAGTCATCGACCTCGTGCTCCCGGTTGCCGTACTGATTGTATCAGCGATCGGAGCGATGGTTTACACTGGCTTCCTCGGCGGCGCGGACAATGTGATTTCCGCGTTCGCAGGATGTGATGCAGAGACGAGTCTGATTTTTGCCTCCGTCGTGACGATCCTGTTTATGATGGCGCTGTATCTGCCGCGGAAGGTCATCACCTTCAAGAGCTTTATGGACAGCCTGTCCGAGGGCTTCAAGCTGATGGTTCCGGCGGTTACGATTCTCGTCTTTGCGTGGACCTTAAAAGGCGTCGGTGATGCGATGGGCCTGGCCCAGTTTGTCGGAAGCGTCGTGGGAGACCATGCATCCGCAAGTATTTTTATCCCGGTGGTGCTGTTCGCCGTGGCGGTGTTCCTTTCCTTTTCGACGGGAACCTCCTGGGGAACGTTCGCGATTCTTGTGCCGATTGCAACGGGCATGTTCGCAGCCGGAACAAATCTGGAGATGATGATTATCTCGGTATCCGCCGTCCTGGCAGGGGCGGTCTGCGGTGACCATATTTCGCCGATCTCGGATACGACGGTTATGTCAAGTGCGGGTGCGCAGAGCAACCATCTGAACCACGTATCGACGCAGATGCAGTATGCGGCCGTTACGGCGTGTGTCTGCCTGGTGGGATATCTGATTGCAGCCGTGACCAGAACGTGGTGGATCACACTTGGCGTCAGCCTTCTTCTTCTTTTGGCTGTTTTAACCGGAATGCGCAGATTTTGCGCAAAAAAAGCGGAAAACGGCAAAAAATAAAAAAGAAAACAGAAAAACGCGTGAAATGCTTGACGGGAGAGAAAAAGAACCGTATACTAAAAAATAGAACAAACATTCACAGGACAACGGTGTCCTGCAAAGAAGAAGCGGAACGCTTTTGGAGCAGGAATGTGAATTGGAACAGAAGGAATTGGATTTTTCAAAGTCCAGTTCCTTCTGTTTATCTCTGTTAAAATTGCATCGGAGCTGTGAAATGCAGGAGAAGAAAGGAGGCATTCCGGGGCGAAAACGCTTTGGAAAAGGGAAGGACTGTTATGGTCAGAAAGATCATAGCAGACAATGGCAAAAACAAAAAGAGGGAGAAAATATATGATATTTGGAAAGTACATTAACAAATACTACCTGAAGAATGCGCCCATTCTGATTCTCGGTCTTGCAGCGCTGATTCTCGTAGATTATTTCCAGCTTTTCATACCGGAGCTGTACCGCATGGTCATCAACGGCATGAACGGCGACCCTGTTCTGGTCAACGGCCAGGCGGCGGTGTTTGATATGGAATTTCTGCTGAATCAGGTCTGCCGGCCCATGATTATTACCATTATCGTCATGGTAGTCGGCCGTTTCCTGTGGCGAGTCTGCTTTTTCGGCTCCGCGATCCGCGTGGTGACCGATCTTCGTACCTGCATGTTCGCGCACAGCAAGGAGCTGTCCCAGGAGTATTATCAGGTCAACAAAGTCGGAAACCTGATGAGCCTTTACACGAACGATCTCGATACCGTGCAGGAGTGCTTCGGCGACGGTATTCTGATGTTCTGCGATGCGCTGTTTTTAGGCCTGCTTGCCGTGATCAAAATGTGGCGCATGAACCACTTCCTGACCGGCCTTTCCATGATCCCGATGGCATTTCTGATGGCCGCCGGCACAACGCTCGGCAAATACCTGATGAAAAAGTGGGAAGAGCGCCAGGCGGCCTTTTCCGAGCTGTCCGATTTCGCGCAGGAAAACTATTCCGGTCTTGCTGTCATCAAAGCATTCGTCAAAGAGACGAAAGAGCTGATGATGTTCCGTAGACTGAACCGCGAGAACGAGGACATCAACGTAGAATATACCAAAATTTCCACACTGCTGAACATTATGGTAACGCTGTTCGTCGAGTCCGTCATCTGCGTAATCTTAGGCTACGGCGGCTATCTCGTTTACTGCGGAAGCTTCGACGCCGGCCAGCTTGTCGAGTATATCGGCTATTTCTCGGCCGTTGTATGGCCGATCATGGCGGTCTCCATGCTGATCGAGAAGACATCCCGTGGAAAAGCGTCCTTAAACCGTATTACGGAACTGCTTGACGCAAAAGTCGATGTGAAGGACCGCGGCGGTGTGCAGGATCTGCCGTCCATCCATGGAAAAATCGAGTTCCGCAATCTGACCTTCCGCTATCCGGACGGGGAGTACGATGTGCTGAAAAACGTATCGTTTACCATTGAGCCGGGCGAGAGTGTCGGCATCGTCGGAAAGACCGGTTCCGGAAAAACGACCATCGTCGATCTGCTGCTCCGCACCTACAACGTGCCGGACGGAACGCTGTTCATTGATGACCACGATGTCAACACCGTTTCCATCCACTCCGTGCGTGAGGGCTGTGCCTACGTGCCGCAGGACAACTTCCTGTTCTCCGACACGATTTCCGGCAATATTTCCTTCGCCTTTGATGACGAAAACCAGGAGGCCATTGAGGATGCGGCGATGATGTCCGATGTCCATGACAATATCGCAGAGTTCAAAGAGGGCTACCGCACCGTTCTTGGCGAGCGCGGTGTGACGGTTTCCGGCGGACAGAAGCAGCGAATCTCGATTGCGCGTGCGCTGATGAAACACGCACCGATTCTGATTCTCGACGATTCCGTCTCTGCGGTCGATACCAAAACAGAGCGCACGATTCTCGACAATCTCAAAAAACGTGAGGGACTGACGACAATTCTGATCGCACACCGGATTTCAACGGTGGAGCAGATGGACAAGATCGTGTTCGTCGAGGACGGAGAAGTCCATGCAGTCGGAAAACACGAGGATCTGTACCGGACCTGCACGGCGTACCGCAAGATGGTCGATCTGCAGAAACTTGAAGAGGAAGCGGGGGAGGAGTAGAAATGCACAATTATTATCCGATTCTCTGGGTCGGCGCGATCATCGGCGTGATTTCCACCCTGCTGATTGTGGCCGCGTTTGTAGTGAAAGATGGAGAAAAAGAAACCGGCTTTGAGCGGAACATGAAAGACAGTGAAATCATGCAGCGTCTGATGGATTACGCAAAGCCGTTTTACCGCCAGTTTATCGTTGTTGGTTTTCTGATGCTGTTTTCGATCGCGTACGATATCATTTCGCCGCTGATCGTCGGCAAAATTGAGGAGCTCGTCGTTGGAAAATTCGCGCTGAATACCCTGTTTCTGTGGGTAGCGGGCTATGCGGCAATCCTTCTTGTCTCGATGGCGTGCACGTATTTCCAGGCCGTGATTCTGCAGAAGACGGGTCAGAAAATCATTTCCAATATGAGGGAGGATCTGTTCGTCCACATCGAGCGCCTTTCCCACGAGCAGTTAAATGAGATTCCGGTCGGAAAGCTTGTCACGAGAACGACAAACGATACGAACGCGATTTCGCTGATGTTCACCAACCTTCTGGTCAATCTTCTGAAGAACTTCTTCGTGATCATCGGTATTCTGATTGCGATGCTGTTTCTGAACTATGAGCTGACGCTGATGGTGCTCTGTTTCGTGCCGTTTATCGTGCTGTTCTCGATTATTTTCCGCAAATTCTCGCGAAGAGCACACCGGAAAGTAAAAGACTGTACTACGGACATCAACACGTATCTGTCGGAGAACCTTTCCGGTATGAAAATCACACAGATCTTCAACCGCGAGGATGCCAAGATGCGCGAGTTTACCGACAAGAGCAACGCACTCGGCCGCGCACAGCAGGAGCAGATTTTCGTGTTTGGTATTTTCCGTCCGCTCGTCTACATGCTGTATATCAGCTCCGTGCTCTGCCTTTTGTATTTAGGCGGCAAGGGCTATCTGGAGGGAACGTCGTTCCTCGGCCAGACGCTTACCAGCGGTATGATCGTCAGCTTTTACATGTATATTTCAAAATTCTTCAACCCGATCCAGAACCTGGCGGAGCAGTTCAACTGGCTGCAGTCCGCATTTGCATCCGCCGAGAAAGTATTCTCGATTCTGGATCTCGAGCCAAAAATGCAGGATGCGCCGGATGCGATCGAGCTTACCGACATCAGGGGCGAAATTGAGTTCCGCGATGTATGGTTTTCCTATATCCCGGGCGAGTGGGTGTTAAAAGGCGTTTCGTTCCACGTCAACCCGAAAGAGACAATCGCATTTGTGGGTTCCACCGGTTCCGGAAAATCGACGATTCTTTCCCTGATCTGCCGGAACTACGAGTTCCAGAAGGGTGAGATTCTGATCGACGGCATCGACATCCGAAAGATCAAGATCGATTCCCTGCGGAAAAAATTCGGCCAGATGCTGCAGGATGTCTTCCTGTTCTCGGGAACGATCCGCAGCAACATTATTCTCCGCGAGGAGGGGATTTCCGATGAGGAGATCATGGACGTCTGCCATTACGTGAATGCTGACCAGTTTATCAACAAGCTGGATCACGGCCTCGACGAGCCGGTGCGGGAGAGAGGAAACAACTTCTCCGCCGGACAGCGCCAGCTTCTCTCGTTTGCGCGTACCATTATCCATAAGCCTTCGGTCATGATCCTTGACGAGGCGACGGCGAACATCGACACCGAAACCGAGCTTCTGATCCAGGATTCCATGGAAAAGATGAAGAATATCGGAACGATGCTGATCGTAGCGCACCGTCTTTCGACGATCCAGCATGCGGATGAGATTATCGTACTGTCCCACGGAAAAATCGTGGAGCATGGAACGCATCAGGAGCTTTTAGCAGCGCAGGGAAGATATTACCAGCTCTACACGCTGCAGTACCACCGCGAGCAGAGTGAGAAACAGAGAGGAAGAAAGTAAGAAAATTTTAGAACAATAAAGACAATTTACAAAAAGGGAGAAATTTTGTTTGTGCAAAGTGACAAAATTTCTCCCTTTTTTACGGTGTATCATATTAAAATAATTTTATATCAATATAGTCATATGAAAAATATATGAGCATAATACGATATCCGTTTTTCCATCTCAAAAAGCGGGCGGTTATAATAAGGGAAGCAAAACGGCAGGCACCAAAAAGCCGGGCCGTCTGTTGAAAGAAAGGGAAAATGTATGGAAAAGAAAGCAAGCCTTGTAGGACGCCTGCTCTCGGAAAATCAGATGTCGGAAGCATTTATCAACAGTATGTTTCTGGCGCTGTCCGGCGGTTTTCAGGATGCCTACACGTACAATTGCAGAGATGAAGTATTCTCAAATGCCCAGACGGGAAACGTTGTGCTGATGAGCCAGAACTTTCTGGAAGGAAACTTTACGGCAGGCCTTCGGTATCTATTCCCGATCCTCTTTTTTGCGATGGGTGTATTTCTGGCAGAAAATTTCCAGGAGCATTACCGGTATGCAAAGAGGCTGCACTGGCGCAGGTACTTCTCGCGGCGGAAATTGTGATCCTTGCGATCGTCGGATTTATTCCGTCCTCTTATAATATGCTCGCGGCGATGCTCGTATCGTTTGCGTGCGCGATTCAGGTACAGACCTTCCGCAAGGTCGGCGGTTATTCGTATGCAAGCACCATGTGCATCGGAAACCTGCGAAGCGGAACCGCAGCGCTGTCCATGTATCTGCGGGATAAGAAAAAAGAACAGCTCCGTCAGGCCGGATACTATTTCGGCGTGATTCTGGCTTTCGCCATCGGCGCCGGAATCGGAGGCGTGTTCTCCATGCTGTATGGAATCCACGTAATCTGGATTTCCTGCGGACTTCTTCTGGTGAGCTTCCTTCTGATGTCACTGGAAAAGTACCGCTGAGAAATAAGAGAGAGTGAAGAAAGAAGGCTGAAAAAATGGAAGTATTTCTGGAGTGCTGTATGACACTATTCTTTTCAGCGGCCATGCTGCTGCTGATCGTCCGCCTGGCAAAGGGTGAGGAGAAAAACATGATGTTTGCGCGTGTGTTCTCCCTGGCGTCCAACGTCGGTTTCTGGATTGGAATCGTCCGCATCGCTGTGCTGAACCGGAGCGGATTTCTGATGTTCTTCTACATCACAGGCGCAATGCTTTCCTACACGGCGATGGTCTTTGCCATGCCGCATAAAAAAGAGCAGATTTCCAGACAGCAGGCATAAATAAAAAAGAGACCCTGTATACGGGAAGGATGGAGCAGCGATGTTCCGTCCGCCGGTACGCAGGGTCTTTTTCTGTTTCAAACAAAAGTTCATAAAATCTTATACGCGTTCCAGAAGCTCCCCGATCAGCTCTTTTGCCGCCGCGTTCTGGTGCTGCCGCGGGTTGATGATAAGACAGATTTCACGTTTGGGGGCCTCCTCGATGAGCGGAATCCGACAGACGGTACGGCTCTTTAAGGCATCGCGTGCCAGCTCCTCCGGATAAAATCCGATGCCGAGGTTATACTCGACCATAGGAAGAATCTGATCCGTCGTCGCCGCCTCCATATCGGGGTGGAAGGCGAGGCTGTGATTCAGAAAGTACTCGGCGTACAGCTCCCGCGTGCCGGTGTCTTTGGCAAGCGAGATAAAAGGATATTCTGACAATTCGCCGAGATGATGCGGCTCTGCGGAAAGGGATGCATATTTCGATCCGCCGATCAGAATTTCCTGGAATGGGAAAATCGGGATCTTGTGCAGCGGTTTGCGGATTTCCACCGGGCTTGTGACGACTGCGAAGTCGACCAGACCGTTTTCGAGCGCCTGGATGGCCTGCGGCGTCGAGTGGTTGGAGATGCGCAGGCGGACGTGCGGATAGCGGGTGTGGAAGTGCTCCAGGCGGGAGAGCAGCATCAGACGAAGTGCCGTCTCGCTCGCACCGATTGTGATAAGGCCGCTCTCAAGAGACCGCTCAAGAGCCAGCTCCTCCTCAACCGTGCGGAGCTGTTCGTAGGCAACGGCCACACGCTCATACACCTTTTCGCCCTCCGCTGTCAGTGTGACACCCTGGTGGGAACGGATAAAAAGTTTGCAGCCAAGCTCACTTTCCAGATTGTTCATGCACCGTGTGATGTTGGGCTGGTTGTTTTTCAGAATTTCCGCGGCTTTTGTAAAGCTGTGATATTGTGCTACGAAGTAAAAAATGCGATAATAATCATATGTAATCATAAAAACCTCCGAAGGATGAAGAAGAAAAAATCATCCATGATTGCTTCAATATAAAATACATGCGCCGGGTTGTCAAGGGATTTCTGAGGATGGTCCGGCCGGATTGTGCGGGGGATGGCAGAAGAGAAGTGGAAATTTTTTGAAAAAACACTTGCAAAATACCCGGACAGGGTATATAGTGTAGAAGAAAATAAGATACCCCATTAGGGTATGCGAAAAAGAAAAGCCAAAACTACAGAAAGGAAGACATACGATGGAACAGTACAATGTAACCGGTATGAGCTGCGCCGCCTGCCAGACCCGTGTCGAAAAAGCCGTGTCAAAGGTACCCGGTGTCACATCCTGCGCAGTCAGCCTTCTGACAAATTCCATGGGCGTGGAGGGAACGGCCTCCCCGGCAGAGATTATTGCCGCCGTGGAAAATGCAGGCTACGGTGCATCGAAAAAAGGCGAGAAGGGAAGCACATCACAGTCGGCTTCCACAGCAGAATACGAAGAGATGCTGAAAGACAAGGAAACACCGGTCATGAGACGCCGTCTGGTGAGTTCCGTTTTTCTTTTGATTCCGCTCATGTATTTCTCCATGGGCCATATGATGTGGGGATGGCCGCTGCCGAAATTCTTTGAAGGAAACCACATCGCAATGGGACTGGTACAGCTCCTGCTTACCGTTGCGGTCATGGTCATCAACCAGAAATTCTTTATCAGCGGTTTCAAGAGCCTCTGGCATAAAGCACCGAACATGGACACGCTGGTAGCGCTTGGTTCTACCGCATCGTTTGTATACAGCGTCTACGCCCTGTTTGCCATGACGGGAGCGCAGGTACAGGGGGACATGGATGCAGTCATGAGCTATATGCATGAATTTTACTTCGAGTCCGCAGCCATGATTCTGACCCTGATTACCGTCGGAAAAATGCTGGAGTCGATTTCCAAAGGAAAAACGACCGATGCGTTAAAGAGTCTGATGAAGCTGGCTCCGAAGACCGCTGTTCTCTTAAGAGACGGAAAAGAAGTGGAAGTCGGCATTGATCAGGTGAAAAAGGGCGATCATTTCATCGTCCGCCCGGGCGAAAATATTCCGGTGGACGGCGTTGTCCTGGAGGGAACGAGTGCCGTCAACGAATCCGCGCTGACTGGCGAGAGTGTTCCGGTGGATAAAGAGGCCGGCGACCGCGTATCGGCGGCGACCTTAAACCAGTCCGGTTTCCTGACCTGTGAGGCGACGAGAGTCGGAGAAGACACAACACTCTCCCAGATCATTCAGATGGTCAGCGATGCGGCAGCGACAAAAGCGCCGATCGCCGAAGTGGCCGATAAAGTTTCCGGTATTTTTGTGCCGGCCGTTATCTGCATTGCACTTGCTACAATTGTGATCTGGCTGTTTGCAGGAGAGAGCGTCGGCTTTGCTCTTGCAAGAGGTATTTCCGTTCTCGTTATCAGCTGCCCATGTGCGCTCGGCCTTGCAACACCGGTTGCGATCATGGTCGGAAACGGAATGGGAGCAAAACACGGAACGATGTTCAAAACCGCAGTTTCTCTCGAGGAGACAGGAAAAACACAGATCGTTGCACTCGATAAGACTGGAACCATCACAAGCGGAGAGCCGCAGGTAACCGATCTTGTCCCGGCGGACGGTGTAAGTGAGGAGGAGCTTTTAAAAGGTGCCTTTGCACTGGAGCACAAAAGTGAGCATCCGCTGGCCCGTGCGATTCTTGCACTTGCAGAGGAAAAAGGCCTGGCCCGCGAAGAAGTCAGTGATTTCTCTGCGCTTCCTGGAAACGGCCTTGTGGCAAAACGGAACGGAAAAGAGCTCTGCGGAGGCAACCGCGCACTGATTACGAAAAAAGCGGTTCTCTCGAAACAGATGGAAGAGCAGGCAGCAAAACTTTCCGAAGAAGGAAAGACACCGCTGTTCTTCAGTGAAGACGGAAAGATGCTCGGTATGATCGCGGTTGCGGATGTCATCAAAGAGGACAGCCCGCGTGCGGTGAAAGAGCTGCAGAATATGGGAATCCGTGTCGTGATGCTGACCGGAGACAATGAGCGCACCGCGCGTGCCATCGGCGCACAGGCAGGTGTGGACGAAGTCATCGCAGGCGTTCTGCCGGATGGAAAAGAAGCGGTCATCAGCCGCCTGAAAGAAAAAGGAAAAGTAGCGATGGTAGGAGACGGCATCAACGATGCACCGGCTCTGACCAGTGCGGATATCGGTATTGCCATCGGAGCAGGAACCGATATCGCGATCGATGCGGCAGACGTTGTCCTGATGAAGAGCCGCCTCTCCGATGTACCGGCAGCGATCCGCTTAAGCCGTGCGACCCTCAGGAACATTCACGAGAATTTGTTCTGGGCCTCATTTACAATATCATCGGTATTCCGCTGGCTGCGGGCGTATGGATCCCGCTGTTCGGCTGGAAGCTGAACCCGATGTTCGGTGCGGCGGCGATGAGCCTTTCGAGCTTCTGCGTTGTGACAAACGCCCTGCGTCTGAATCTGTTTCGGATGCATGACGCGTCAAAAGATAAAAGAATCAAAAACGAAATTCAAAAGGAGGATCTGAACATGACAACAGAACAGGGAATGGTAAAAACCATGACAATCGAGGGCATGATGTGCGGCCACTGCGAGGCAAGAGTGAAGAAAACACTTGAGGCAATCGAGGGTGTTGCATCCGCAGAAGTAAGCCATGAAAAAGGAACAGCCGTTGTAACACTGACAGCTCCGGTATCAGACAATGTGCTGAAAACAGCCGTAGAGGCACAGGATTACACCGTAAAAGGAATCCAGTAAAACAGGAAACATTGAGAAAAGGGAAACGCGCCTGGAATGAAAATTTCCGGGCGCGTTTCCTTTTTTTACCAGATATAGCAAAAATATTGCAATTTGTTCGGAATTTTCGTGACAAAAGGACAAAAATCCGTTAGGATAGAGAAAAAGAAGAGCAAAAACAAAAGGGTTTTTAGGATCAGGAGGTTTTTACATTATGACAGAGTACAGACTTGCAAAGCCGGAAGAGTGGGAGGACTGCATCGAACTTGCAAACTACGTGTTCAGCATGGCACACCGTCCGCACGACTTTGAGCAGTTAATCCCAAGGGTTTATCAGGCAGGACCGGAAATGGCACGGATCCACCGCGTCGCTGTTGCGGAAAACGGCAGACTCCGGGCCGAGATTGCGGTGCTTCCGCAGCAAATGGCAGCAGGGGGTAAGCTGCTCCGCGCAGGATATGTAGGAAGCGTTTCCGTGCATCCAAAGGCAAGGGGCGAAGGCCACATGAAGCGTCTTCTTGGCGACTGGATTACGGATCTGGAAGGAACGTGTGATCTTCTGGCACTGGACGGTCAGAGACAGCGGTATGCCTACTTTGGCTTTACGCCGGGAAGTGAAAAATACACGTTTTACCTGGATGTGGCAAATGTGCGCCATACCTGGAAAAACGGGGAACTCTCCGCTTACACCTTTGCGCCGCTGTTTCCGGAAAACGGCGAAGCGGACGAAGAGGCGGCAGCCTTTGCAAAGAAGCTGAATGAGGAAAAACCGCTTTACGTGGTAAGAGAGGATGTGAAAGCCTGCCTGAAAACGTTCGGCGAGCAGGCAATTGCAATCTGGAAAAACGGTGAGCGGATCGGATATCTGGCACTTTGCGGCGGAAACCAGGTTGTGGAAGCAGAAGTGCTGGAGGAACAGGATTTCGTTCCTGCACTTGCCGCTTATTTAAAAGAAAATGCGCTTGACTCTCTTTTCATTTCCATTCCGGTGTATGAGACCGGAAAAGCAGCAGCGTTATCGGAAGTCTGCGAAAGCTTCACAAAAGAGCGCTGCGGTTCCGCGATGTACCGTATTTTCCAATTTGCAGACGTCATCGAGGCAATGCTGACCATGAAAGCAGAGACGATGGGCATCAGTGATGGAACGTGGTTCGCCGTACTGGAGGGACAGCCGCTGACCGTGACGGTAAAAGATGGAACTGTGACCGTGACACGGGAAGCCCATCCGGGGGCAGATGTACTCAACCGGGAGCAGGCGCAGGAACTGCTTCTTTCACCGCTGGCAAGTAAGGGAAGCAAGGTTCCATCTGAAATCTGGAAGAACATTCCATCCGACTGGTTCCCGCTTCCGCTGTACTGTGCGACGGCAGACGAATTTTAGGCAATGACTGTTGGGAGGCAGAGAAATATGAACGAGACAGAGAAACGAGACAGAAGAGACGAAAAAGAAGAAATCCGGTACCATGTGATTTTCTACGGCCAGGTGCAGGGCGTGGGGTTCCGTTACCGGGCGTATTATGCTGCCTACCAGCTCGGACTGACCGGCTGGGTGAGAAACTGCTGGGATGAGACGGTGGAGATGGAGGTGCAGGGTGATGAGGAGACGATCACGGAGATGATCAAAAGGATCCGCACCTCCAGCTACATCGAAATCACGGATGCAAAATGGACGAAGATTCCGCTGGAATCGGAATTCGGTTTTCATATCCGTTGATCAGGGCTGCTTTTTCTCTTTTTCCGGAATTTCGACAAGAATGATATCGTTGCCGATCTGGCAGATGCGGTCCCATGGGATCACAAAATCCTCGCCGTGGCAGAAAAAGCCGCAGAATTTCACAGGACCCGGAAGAACGAGTCCGGTAAGATGTCCCGTTTTTGGATTGAATTCCACATCAATCGGACAGCCGAGCGTTTTGCAGGTACAGATATTGATAACTTCTTTCTGGCGGAGATCTACAACGCGCATGCGGTGCTCCTTTTTACAGATTCCTATGGAAAAACATATGCGAAAATGTTGCTGCAGTTGACTTGAATTTCACGGAAAAATGCGTATACTGTAAAAGTAGAAAACTTTCCGAAATACTTATTTAGAAACGAGGACGAAAGATATGAGATGTCCATTTTGTAATCAGGATAATACCCGGGTTGTGGATTCACGCCCGATTGAAGACAGCAATGCGATCCGCCGCCGCCGGATGTGCGATGTCTGCGGCAGACGCTTTACGACATACGAAAAAGTGGAGACGATCCCTTTGATCGTCATCAAAAAAGATATGAACCGCGAGCAGTATGACCGCTCGAAAATCGAGACCGGCATCCTGCGCGCCTGCCACAAACGGCCGGTGTCCGCCGAGAAGATCAACGAGATGGTCAACAAGGTGGAGACGGAGCTTTTCAACGGCGAGGAACGCGAGATTCCAAGCTCTGTGATCGGAGAGAAGGTCATGCATTACTTAAAAGACCTGGATCAGGTGGCGTACGTCCGTTTTGCGTCGATTTACCGCGAGTTCAAGGATGTCAACACGTTCATGGACGAGCTGAAAAAGATGCTCGACAAATAGCGGGAGGCAAAAAAATGGAAGTGTCGAACTATATTAAAATGCGCGATCAGATGCAGGAGCGCTTTCTGACGTACGATCAGAAGGAGATCGAAGGGAAGTATGGCTTTGCCTTTGATGACGATTATTTCTATGTGCCGTACCTTTTTGAGGAGTGGAGAGTGAACCGCCATACCGGCGTTGTAGAGGGCTCAAAAGACCATTTTCTTCATGTGCACCAGGGCAGTTTCAATGAGACACTGACGATTTTCGACCTGCTCTGCTGCGGAAAGAAGGAGATTGTGCTCGCCGGCACGTATGCGCGCACCAATTCCTTAAAGGGAACGATCAAAGGCCGCACGATTGCGTCCGGCGTTCACGACAGCCGCGCCGCACGGTATGACGGGCATGTGGAACAGCTGAAAAAAGCATGCGTTTCCCTTAGCGGAAAACCATATTCCCCGGGAGACGCTGCTTTTGTTTTTCATGTCTTTCCGTTTCTGCCGCTCGTCTTCCAGTTCTGGGAGTCCGATGAGGAATTCCCGCCGGTGCTGAAGTTTATGTGGGATGAAAACGTCCTCGATTATCTGCGGTTTGAGACGCTGTATTACGTGATGGGAGACTTCCTGGACGCACTGGATCAAGCCTTCGATGCATGTAAAACAGAAGCCTGATACCTTTTGTGAGACAAAATCTTACGAAAATTTTCCGAATGTTTATAAAAATTTCAGTATACGAATCCCCTGGTTTAATGCTATAATGAGTGAAAGTAAGTAAAAAGAGAGAAGAGAAAGGGGAATGCATATGGCTTTTAGCATGAAAGTAACACCGGAAATAGAGGAACTGACAAACATCTGTCTGGATAACTCCAAAATGGATGTTTCGCTGTATGGGCAATACGATGTAAAACGCGGACTGCGCGATATCAACGGCGTTGGCGTCCTTGCGGGACTGACACAGATTTCAAACGTTGTGTCTTCGGATATCATTGACGGCGTCAAAACGCCGTGTGACGGACGTCTGTACTACCGCGGCATCAACGTGGAAAAACTGACCCAGGGCTTTTTAAGTGAAAACCGTATGGGATTCGAAGAAGTTGCGTATCTGCTCTTATTTGGAAATCTGCCGAATGAAGAGCAGCTCAATCATTTTAAGACAATCTTAAAACAGCAGCAGTCCCTGCCGAAGAACTTTGTGCGTGACGTTGTTATGAAAGCGCCGACCAAGGACATGATGAACACTCTGTCCCGAAGCGTTCTGACCCTGTACGCGTACGACAACCACGCAGATGATACCTCCCTTCCGAATGTGCTTCGCCAGTGCATTAACCTGATTTCTGTTTTCCCGATGCTGTCCGTCTATGGCTATCAGGCGTACAACCATTATATCAAGGGAAAAAGTTTATATATCCACAACCCGTCGAAGAAGCTTTCGACTGCAGAAAATATTCTTCTGATGCTCCGACCGGATCAGAAGTACACTCCGCTGGAGGCGAAGATCCTCGATCTTGCCCTCGTTCTCCACATGGAGCACGGCGGCGGTAACAACTCGACCTTTACAACACATGTTGTTTCTTCTTCCGGAACCGATACGTACTCCGCAATTGCAGCGGCGCTCGGCTCCTTAAAGGGACCGAAGCACGGCGGTGCAAACATCAAGGTTGTGCGGATGTTCGACGATATGAAGTCACACGTCAAAGACTGGACGGATGAGGAAGAAGTATCGAATTACTTAAGAAAGCTGCTGCACAAAGAGGCGTTCGACCAGAAAGGTCTGATTTACGGTATGGGCCATGCGGTTTACTCCATTTCCGACCCGCGTGCGCGCATCTTTAAGAGCTTCGTTGAGCAGCTGGCAAAAGAAAAACACAGAGAGAAAGATTACCGGCTGTACGCTATGGTCGAGGAACTGGCTCCGAAGATCATCGGCGAGGAGCGCCATATTTACAAAGGTGTATCCGCAAACGTCGACTTCTACAGCGGCTTCGTTTACAGCATGCTGGATCTTCCGCTGGAGCTCTACACCCCGATGTTCGCCTGCGCGCGTATCGTCGGCTGGAGTGCACACCGGATGGAGGAACTGATCAACACCGACAAGATCATCCGCCCGGCGTACAAGAGTGTCAAAGATGAAGTGGACTATGTTCCGCTGGAAAACAGATAAAACAGGCAGAAGGGCCGGAGCGTGTCGGGATTTTCCGATCTGCTCCGGCATTGCTCTGTGCAGGAAGTAATGTGTCATTGTGAAAAATAGGAGAGTGCAGGAGAATGAATGAGACAAAAAATTACAGCATAACAAAATCCGGAGCAGTCATACTGGAAGGAGGGGCCAATCGCGGCGTCTTTACAGCAGGAGCGCTGGACTTTCTGATGGAGCAGGAGTATTATATCCCTCATGTGATTGGCGTTTCCGCCGGAGCCTGCAATGCGCTGGACTATGTATCGCGCCAGATTGGCAGAACGAGGGACTGTATGATTGTCACGGATGAGAAAAACCGCTACGTCAATAAGAATATCAAGACAATCGTTGAGAAAAAAGCACTGCTCGACATGGATATGGTGTTCGAACGGTATCCGTATGAGATTTTTCCATTTGATTTTGATACGTATTTTGCATCGCCGCAGACGTGTGAGCTGGTTGTGACAAACTGTGAGACGGGACGCGCGGAATATCTGGATGACCGCGAAAATAAAGAACGTCTGCTTGCAATTGGCCGTGCATCATCGAGCATGCCGATCGCCTGCCCGATGGTGGAGATCGACGGAAACGAGTACGTCGACGGCGGTG
Organism: Blautia sp. OF03-13; assembly: GCF_003460685.1. NCBI lineage: Bacteria > Bacillati > Bacillota > Clostridia > Lachnospirales > Lachnospiraceae > Blautia > Blautia sp. OF03-13. Next base: position 47,719 of record NZ_QTVR01000011.1, read on the forward strand.
TTGCCGATTCGATCCCGATTATCCGTTCCTTAAAGACGGGACACCGAAAAAATGTCATTATTCTGACACGGAATTTCGGTTACCGAAAAAAAGAGGGAACGAGAGGCTGGGAGCTGTATGTGGCGGCATTCCGCAAATACCCGAATCTCGTGCGTGCGCTTGTAAACCGCGCGAAACATTATAACCAGGTGCTCGAATGCATCGAAAAATGGGAAGAAGAAGGCTCCGTCTTTGTGATCCGCCCGGAGATACCGGCGGTATCGCGTCTCGAAAAGGACGAGGAGAAGCTGCGGGAATTTTACCAGCACGGCTATGACCAGATGAAAGCAAATTTTGAGGCTCTGCAGGAGTTTCTGAAAGAAGAATAAAGTTACTGTATAAACGAAAAGAGGATTGGAGAAAGAAGATGAGTGGAAAAAACCAGAAGAACCGGGGAACTATACTGATGCGGATGTTTTACCCGGACCGGAGAGAAAAAAGTGCCTATACGATCGATTACGCGGATCTGTACCGGAAAGGATACCGGGGCGTGATTTTTGATATCGATAATACGCTTGTTCCGCACGGTGCGCCGGCAACGAAGGAGGCGGCTGCGTTCTTTGCGTCTCTTCGGGAGACTGGTTTTTCCACCTGTCTGCTTTCCAACAATCAGAAACCGCGTGTGGCTCCGTTTGCCGATGCGGTCGGTTCTATCTATATCGAAAATGCGCACAAGCCTTCGGTGAAAAACTACCAGGAGCATGCCGGAGAATGGGGATCAAAGAGGAGCAGGCGGTCTTTGTCGGGGATCAGCTTTTCACCGATGTGTACGGTGCAAAACGGACCGGACTTTACAATATTCTGACCGAGCCGATCAATCCGAAAGAGGAAATTCAGATCGTTCTGAAACGGTATCTGGAGCACATTGTACTGTTCTTTTATGAGCGTGATCTGGCCCGCGGCAGGATTACGAAAAAAAACAGTTGAAAAATCGGGAAAAATATTATATTATAAGATAAGCCTATGGTGCGCATTTGGCGCATCGTACTATGTTAAGGAGGAAAAATCAGAATGATTTCAGCAGGAGATTTTAGAAACGGCGTTACCCTCGAGATCGATGGTCAGGTCGTTCAGATTCTTGAATTTCAGCATGTAAAACCTGGTAAAGGAGCTGCATTCGTAAGAACAAAATTAAAAAATGTCATCAACGGTGGTGTGGTAGAGCGTACCTTCCGTCCGACTGAGAAATTCCCGCAGGCTCGTATCGAGCGTGTAGACATGCAGTATCTGTACAGCGATGGTGATTTATTCTACTTCATGAACGTAGAAAACTATGAGCAGATCGCTCTGAACGAAGAGACCATCGGAGATGCTCTGAAATTTGTAAAAGAAAACGAAATGGTTAAAGTATGTTCCTACAACGGAAATGTATTCGCAATCGAACCGCCTCTGTTTGTAGAACTTGAGATCACCGAGACTGAGCCAGGTTTCAAGGGAGATACCGCACAGGGTGCTTCCAAACCGGCTACCGTTGAGACTGGTGCTACCGTAAGCGTTCCGCTGTTCGTAAACCAGGGAGACAAAATCAAAATTGATACCAGAACAGGTGAATATCTGTCCCGTGTATAAGTAAGACTGTTCCCGCCGTTGTCCGTCACAACTTTCTTTGTGGCGGACACGGTTTTCTAAATAAATAGAATATTCGTCTGAAAAATGGCTGATAAAGGCTGTCGGAAGCAGCCCGGGCCCGTTTTTCTCATCGTTCGAAGTTCCGCGAACCAACGAATCTCTGGCATATACAGATCTGTACAGAGGTTTTTAAGTTGTGTTTTCCGGAGCTTTTTTGTTCCGTAAAGCAAAAATACAAAAAGCAATCAAACAGGAAAGGTGGGAAAAAATGGACTATCAGATGTTCAAAGAGCAGCTTGCCGCGCTGCTGAAAAGAAAAGCCGGCGATGATTTTGAGGTGAAGGTAGAATCGGTGCAGAAGCTGAACGGTATCGAAAAAGAGGCGTTTGTCATCAGCAGAAAGAAGGACTGGATTGCACCGACGATCTACGTGGAGCTTCTGTATGAATGCTGTCTGCAGGGCGTGCCGCTTTCTCAGATTGCAGAAAAGGTACTGGAGCAGTACCGGAAAGTGGAAGCGGAGGCGAGAAGACCGGAGAAAGCTGCCTTTTTTACCAACTGGAAAAATGCTGCGCCGCAGATCTACTGCGAGCTCATTCATGCGGAGAAAAACCGTACGCTGCTCTCCGAAGTTCCGCACAGAAAATTTCTCGATCTCGCGGTCGTGTACTATTACCAGATGCGGGGAAACCGCGTGCCGGATGCGACAATTCTGATCCACGAGACGCACCGGGAGCTGTGGGGAATTTCGGCGGAGGAGCTGGATGCCCGTGCCTGGGAGAACACCCTGCGGGATCTGCCGGTGCGCACAGACAGCCTTATGGTGTATTTGAAAGAGGAGTACGGAGTAACGTTTCCCCGGTTCGAGCTTGGTCCGCTGGCGGAACAGTTTTACCTGGTCAGCAACCGCAGAGGAAAGCTGGGTGCAATCTGCATGTGCTATCCCGGCGTGCTGGAGAGTCTTTCGCAGCGCTTTGAGGCAAGTCTTTATGTGATTCCGAGCAGTATCCACGAGTGCATGGTGATTCCGGATTATGATGTGTTCCCGGAGGAGTGTCTTTCCGACATGGTACGGGACGTGAATGAAAAGACGGTCAAGCCGCAGGAGATTCTGTCGGATCACGTTTATTATTACCACCGGGAAAGCGGGGAACTGACGCTGTGTGAGGAAGAAACGTAAGCTGTGTGGCAGAATAGTCTGCGAATAATTTAAGAAAAAAATGGGCGGCTGGGTGGGAAAAATACTTTACAATTGCAGGAGTCTGTGGTAAACTATCATAGTGTGGTTGAGAAAACAGATCACATCAGCGTCTGTAGCTCAGGGGATAGAGCAACGGTTTCCGGTACCGTGTGTCGGGGGTTCGAATCCCTCCAGACGCGTTTTTGCTACATGGCATGCTGCGGCGGGCAGGACCGGCGCAGGACAAGGAAAGCCCCTGCTTCGGTGTGAAGTAGAGGTTTTTTTGTTTACTGAGCATATCAATAACTGATCCGGCGGATCAGTTTTGATGAAGGAGGAAAAATATGGCAAAACCAATGACAACAAAAGATAAAATCCGGGAATGGATTTCCGATAATCTGCGCTACATGCTTCTGATCGGAGCAATTCTCCTGATTGTGGCAGCGGTTCTTCTCATCGTTCATCTGGTATCACCAAAAAACGATGGAAAATCGAGCGGCGGAACCGTAACAAGCAGCAGCACCGGAAACAATGTGCCGGATAAAAAGACACAGGTAAAAGCAGACAGCAAAGCAGATTCTGAGGACAGCACAGGCATTTCATCGGACGTTTCGGATTCCGCGAATGATTCCAGTGCAGATGCTTCCAGTACCGATACCGCCAGCGCGCCGGATGCAGAGGCTGAGCCGACAAGTGAGCCGGAAGCGGCAGACGATACCGGTAATACAGAGAATACCGATAATACGGCTGTCTCCTTTGCCGCGGACAATGTCCCGGAAGTAAGCACCGTGCTGGAGCAGTATTACACCGCGCTCGGTGCAAGGGATATCAACGGTCTTTTTGCAGTAACAGATAATCTGACCGCGGAGGAGCAGGCGCAGATTGAGGCAGAAAGCGACGTGGAGTCATACGGAGATGTAAAGGCTTACACGATCAGCGGTCCAAGCGACGGAACGTACATCACGTTTGTCAGCAGCAGATGCAAATATCTGGGAATCAACCAGACCCTGCCGATGCTTTCGGAGTATTATCTCTACACGAAAGAAGACGGCAGCCTGAAAATCATGGATGATACCGACAGCGATGCGGCCGTAACCGAGGCTATGAAAGCGGCGCTCGAAAACGAAGAAGTCAAAAATCTGATCGAACAGGTTCAGAACGATTATCAGAATGCACTCGATGCAGATGCTTCCCTGAGAGCATATGTAGAGAGCATTCAGTAGGAACAATAGAATAATACAAAACAAAAAAAGCAGTTTCTGGTTTTTATGAAACTGCTTTTTTGGAAGGATAAAACCATGCGCTTAAACAAATACTTAAGTGATGCGGGCGTCTGCTCGCGGCGGGAGGCGGACCGTCTGACAGAAGCGGGCGAGATTACTATAAACGGAAAACGCGCGGAAACCGGCATGCAGGTGGAGTCTGGCGACGTTGTTGTCGTGAAAGGCAAAACCGTTGTCCCGGAGGAGAAAAAAGTCTATCTCGCCTTCAACAAACCGCGCGGCATCGTCTGTACTGCGGAAAAACGGGAGAAAAACAACGTCATCGATTATCTGTCCTACCCGGTGCGGATTTACCCGGTGGGAAGACTCGATAAAGATTCCGAGGCCTCCTTCTGATGACGAACGACGGTGCGATCGTAAATGGTATCATGCGTGCCAGAAACCGCCATGAAAAAGAATACCAGGTCGAGGTAAACAAAGAGATTACACCGGAATTTCTGAAAAAAATGGCATCCGGCGTGCCGATTCTCGATACCGTGACGCGCCCGTGCCGGATCCGGAAAACGGGAGAGCGCAGCTTTACGATTATTCTGACGCAAGGGCTGAACCGTCAGATCCGGCGGATGTGCGAAGCATTAGGATATCGTGTCACAAAGCTGAAACGTGTGCGGATCATGAATATTCACTTGAAAGACCTGAAAACAGGGGAGTACCGCCCTTTAACGGAAAAAGAATTAGCAGAACTGAAAAAGCAGATCGGGGAGGAAAAGCGATGAACGAGACAGAACGGATGAAGGAACTGGTCAAAAAGCTGAACGAAGCGGCAAAAGCCTATTACCAGGAAGACCGGGAGATCATGAGCAACCTGGAGTACGACACGCTGTATGACGAACTGCAGGTATTAGAGGAAAAAACAGGCGTAACACTCGCCGGAAGCCCGACCACAAAAGTCGGCTACGAGGCGATGGACGAACTGCCGAAAGAAGCGCACGAGTCGCCGATGCTTTCCCTTGATAAAACGAAAGATGTGGAAGTGCTCCGCAGCTTCATCGGGGATCACAAAACGCTGCTATCCTGGAAGATGGACGGTCTGACCGTCGTTCTGACGTACCGCGGCGGTACCCTCGCAAAGGCCGTCACCCGTGGAAACGGCGTGATCGGAGAGGTTGTCACGAACAATGCAAAAGTGTTTGAAAATATTCCCTTAAAAATCCCGTACCAGGGAGAGCTGGTTCTGCGCGGCGAGGCGATCATCCGCTATTCCGATTTTGAGAAGATCAACGAGGAGATCGAGGATGTCGATGCGAAATACAAGAATCCGAGGAACCTCTGCAGCGGTTCTGTGCGCCAGCTGAACAATGAGATTACGGCAAAACGCCACGTTCATTTTATGGCATTTGCGCTTGTGAGCGCTCCGGAACAGGATTTCGAAAATTCCAGAATCCGTCAGATGGAGTGGCTGAAAGAGCAGGGCTTCGAGGTGGTGGAATACAAGGCTGTCACCAAAGATAACCTCGACGAGGCGATGCAATATTTCTCCACGAAAATCGAGACAAACGATTTCCCGTCCGATGGCCTTGTCGCGTTGTATGACGATATCGCCTACGGAGAATCACTTGGCACAACCGCGAAATTCCCGCGGAACGCTTTCGCCTTCAAATGGGCGGATGAACAGAAGGAGACCACTCTGCTTGAAATTGAGTGGAGCCCGTCGAGAACCGGTCTCATCAATCCGGTTGCGGTTTTTGAGCCGGTCGAGCTGGAAGGAACTTCGGTTTCCCGCGCAAGCGTCCACAACATCAGTATCATGCGTTCGCTGGATCTCGGTGTGGGTGATAAAATCCTTGTCTACAAAGCAAACATGATCATTCCACAGATCTCAGAGAATCTGACGAGAAGCGGTGTGCGCGATATTCCGGAAACGTGTCCTGCCTGCGGCGGTGCCACCCGGATTCAGATGATGAACAATGTCGAGACCCTCTACTGTACGAATCCGGAGTGCCCGGCAAAATTCATGAAGGCATTCACCCTGTTTGTAAGCCGCGACGCGATGAACATCGACGGCATGTCGGAGGCAACGCTCGAAAAATTCGTGGGCCACGGCTTCATCCGTGAGTTTGCCGATATTTTCCGTCTCGACCGCTACCGCGACGAGATTGTGGAGATGGACGGTTTCGGTGAAAAATCATACCAGAATCTGATCGACAGCATCGAGCGCGCGAAAAACACAACGCTGCCCCGTCTGATTTTCGGACTTGGCATCTTAAATATCGGTCTTGCAAACGCGAGAATGATCTGCAAAGCCTTCGATTTCGATCTCGACCGGATCCGGAATGCATCGGCGGAGGATTTCGCGCAGATCGACGGTGTCGGAGAAGTGATTGCAAAAAGCATCGTGGATTACTTTGCGGATGAGGAAAATAAAGAACGCCTTGAGCGCCTTCTGTCGTATCTGACGATTGAGAAGCCGCAGGCAAGCCAGGAAGAACAGAAATTAGCCGGTCTTACCTTCGTCATCACCGGAAGTGTGGAACATTTCCCGAACCGGAATGCATTAAAGGCAAGAATCGAGGAGCTCGGCGGAAAAGCCACCGGAAGTGTAACGGGAAAGACGAGCTATCTGATCAACAACGACACGACATCCAGTTCCTCCAAAAACCGGAAAGCGCGCGAACTCGGCGTGCCGGTGATCTCAGAAGAGGAATTTCTGAAGATGACAGAAGAATAACGAAATATCTGCAAAGGCGGTTTGCATCCCGCGCGGAATCTGCTATAATCGGAAGCAGACGGCAGAAATTCCTGCCGGAAAAAGCAAACCGCCTGTCTGCGCAGAGAAAAGCGCGGCAGATCAAGAAGAATAGAAACGAGGAAAAAGAATATGCCGGTTAAAGTTCAGGCAGATTTACCTGTAAAAGAAATACTCGAAAGCGAAAATATATTCGTCATGGACGAGACAAGAGCGGTTCATCAGACATCCGTCCGCTGAAGATTATGATCCTGAATCTGATGCCGCTCAAAGAAGATACCGAGCTGCAGCTTCTGCGCTCCCTTTCCAACACCTCCCTGCAGGTTGATGTCACCTTTCTGATGGTGGCAAGCCACGAGGCGAAAAATACATCGACCAGCCATCTGAACACGTTCTATGTGAAATTTGAGGATGTGCGGAAAAATTATTACGACGGTATGATCATCACGGTGCACCGGTCGAGCAGATGGAATTTGAAGAAGTTGACTACTGGGATGAACTGACAAAGATCATGGACTGGACGAACACACACGTTACCTCCACGATGTTCCTCTGCTGGGGAGCCCAGGCGAGTCTGTATCATTTCTACGGACTGAAGAAACGGATGCTTCCGGAGAAGAAATTCGGGCTGTTCTGGCACAAAGTCAACAACCGCAAGATCCCGCTTGTGCGAGGCTTCGATGACGAGTTTTTGGCACCGCATTCCCGCCACACAGAAGTACCGATCGACGATATCCGTGCCTGCAAAGATGTCACGATTCTCGCAGAGTCCGACGAAGCCGGATTCTATCTTGGCATGGCGGAAGAGGGAAGAAAGATTTTTGTGATGGGTCATCCGGAGTACGACCGTATGACGCTCGACGGCGAGTACCACCGCGATAAAGACAAAGGACTCCCGATTGAGATTCCGAAGAACTATTATAAAAACGACGATCCAAATACAAAACCAGTGCTTTTATGGCGGTCACATGCGAACAATCTGTACACGAACTGGCTGAACTACTATGTATACCAGGTGACCCCGTATAATCTTGACGGAACTCCGGATTTTTCGGGAAAATAAGAGAGAAAAAGCCCCCCGCACCGGGCGCACACCGGCTGCGGGGGGGTGCTGTAAAAATCTGCTATAAAAAACGGAAAGCTTTCCGGGCTTACCGTTTGAAATCAAATAATGTTTTCAGCGGAATTTCGAGTGCTTCCGCAATATCCATCAGCTTGTTTAGAGACAGAGAGGTATGACTGTTTGGCGCTTCGATGTTGCTAATATGTGTACGGCTGATCTGGACAGCTTCGGCAAGCTCACTTTGCGTTAATCCGCGTGCTCTGCGATAAAAAGCGATGGTAAGACCGAGGAGGCGCATCTCCTCCGTATGACGTTCTCCCATTGCTATGGCTCCTTTCTGAACAGAGTGATACAAAGACTTATATAATATTTATCTTAAACGATTAAATACCAAAAAGAAACAACTTTAAATTTTTATAATGCACATGTAAATTGTGCAAAATATAGAAATTATCCATCAGAATAATAGGAAAACAGGAAAAAGAGTTCTTTTGACAAATGAGAGGTTTTTGTGTATGCTGTAGAAAACACCAACAAATAAAATCGGAGGTTTTTGCATATGAAAGAGTCGATCCATACCATTCCGCTGATGGATGCATTCAAGGCGGAAGATGAGTGCCCGTTCTGCTATCTGGAGCGGGAAGCAGAGCAGCATGCGATTTCGTTTGCGCTCGGTTCCGGCGCATCCTATATGGAGGATGATGTGCGTGCGGAAACAGACGCGATGGGATTCTGCCGCCACCACTATAAAATGATGTACGATTACGGAAACCGTCTCGGAAGCGGTCTGATTTTATCCACCCATCTGAAAAAACTGAACCAGGAGCTTGCCGCACAGATGGATCTGTTTGCACCGGGAAAATCCTCGGTGTTCAAGCGGATGCAGAAGACATCCCTCGACAAACAGGGCCGTGAGACTGCGATCGGCCAGTGGATTGATGAGAAGACGCATTCGTGCTACGTCTGCGATCACTTCAAGGCAAACTATAACCGCTATCTTGATACGTTCTTTGATCTCTACAAAAAAGATGAGGAGTTTGCAAGACTGTTCCGCGAGGGAAAAGGCTTCTGTCTGCCGCATTTTGCGGATCTGGTAGAAACGGCGGAGAAAAAGCTGAATGATAAACAGAAAGCGGAATTTTACCCGGTTCTGTTCAAAATCATGAAAGAAAATTACCAGCGGCTGCAGGAAGAGGTAACATGGTTTACTGACAAATTCGATTACCGCAACAAGGATAAGGACTGGGGAAATTCAAAAGATTCCATCCAGCGCTGTATGCAAAAATTAGGCGGCGGCTATCCGGCGGACGAGCCGTTTACGGAAGGATTATAATTCTTGTTTATAAAAGGAGCATAAAGTTTCGATGCAGAAGTTTTATCAGAGATTAAAAGAGAATCAAAAGGAGCGCGCCCGGTGCGCGTTTCTTGTTTTGTATTTCGGCGTGCTGGCGGTGCTGCTGTTTCTGGCGCGCCCGCTGCTGGATACGACGGCGGCAGACCGGGAGTGGAGTATTCACTTTCTGTTCCCGTGCCTGCTGGCGTGTATCATACTGACGACAGTCGTCAGTTTCTGCCGGTTTGCTGCAAAGCCGGACCAGAAACCAAAACCGCGCTATGTGGGATGGAAACAGCCGATTCTGATGCTGGCAAACGCAGCCTATCTGTTTGCCACACTGGAATTTGTCACAAACAGCCAGTTCCGGGAGATGAAATGGTATTATGCGTTGTTGAATATCGGTGTCATTTTCGTACTTTCCATTCTCGTTTCCCTCTTTCTGAACTCCATCCGCCGCGCGATGATTTTCATGAACATCTTTTATTTCTGCATGAGTCTGGTATTCTACTATGTTTATCTGTTCCGCGGAGAAGCGTTCCAGCTCATCGACCTGTACAGCATTGCGACGGCGGCGGACGTAGTCGGCGGCTACAAATTCGAGATCACAGGTGAAATCGTGACTTCGTTTATCACGATGATGCTCGTTGTGCGCCTCTGGCTGCAGAGCCGGGAATACCGTTTTGCACGGAAAACGAGGAATAAAATTCTGCTCCGCGTGGCTGCTGCTGCGCTGATGCTCGGAACATACCTGGCGTACATGAATCTGAACTGGAACGCCGAGTTCGGTGTCATCAGTGACCTCTGGAATCCGGCGAAGACATACCGCCAGTACGGAACGACGGTCGGTTTTACCGCGGTCGCAAAATACATGCGCCTGACACCGCCGGACGGCTATTCGAAAGACGAAGTGACAGCGATTGCCGATACGAGCGAGAAAGAGACGAAAACAGAAGATCTTCGAAAAGATAATGCGGATAGCGTGACACCCGTCAACATCATCGCGATCATGAACGAGTCGTGGTTTGACTACCGTTCCGTCGGCGATCCGCAGACGAGCGAGAGCTACATGCCGTTCCTCGATTCGCTGACCGAAAATATCATCAAAGGGCACACGCTGACGTGTACCAAGGGCGGCGGAACAGCAAAAACGGAGTATGAGTTCCTGACCGGAAACTCCTGCAAGCGGTTCCCGGGCATGGTGCCGTACGTCAGCTACTTTACGCACAGCCAGTATTCCCTTGTCACGACGTTAAAAGACCAGGGTTATCAGGCAATTGCGATGCATCCGAACAAGGCGACAAACTGGAAGCGGAGCACGGCATACCGTTTCCTTGATTTTGATGATTTCATCTCGATTGATCAGTTCTCCGATACGGCCAAGCGGTACCGCGGCATGATCAGCGATCAGGCGAACTATGAGAAGATCGTGGAAACCTACGAGAACAAGGAGCCGGGCAGCCCGTTCTTCCTCTTTGATGTGACGATGCAGAACCACAGCGGCTACACGAACCGTTATTTCCAGGCGGATATCAACTGCAACGGCTACGACAGTGATGAGGCCGATCAGTATTTCTCCCTGTTAAAGCTTTCCGATGAGGCAATTTCCTATCTGATCCGGTATTTCCAGCAGGTGGACGAGCCGACGATGATCATTATGTTCGGCGATCATTCCCCGAAGCTGCCGGATGCGTTTGAAACATGGATTGCCGGAGACGCCTATCAGAATCTTTCGGTCGAGGATCAGGAGAAGTTCTATGGAACCCCGTTCTTCATCTGGACCAACTACAGCATGAAATCCGAGAGCAATGTCTGGATCAGCACAAACTATCTCTCAAGCTATGCGTTAAGCCTTACCGGCCTGGAACTGACGCCGTACAACGAGTATCTGCTTGACCTGCGCGAGAAGATGCCGGCGCTCAATCACCTCGGCTTTTTAGCAAGTGACGGAACCTGGTACCGCTGGAACGACAGCGATGCGCCGGAGGAGGATCTCGAGTACGAACGGCAGTATGAATGCCTGCAGTACAATGAACTGATCGACAAAAAAGACCGGGATGACAGCTTTTTTACAATTTCCGGTGAAAAAGACGAGGAATAAGGGCTTTCCCTACTTGCCAGAAAACGGAAACCTATGGTAGACTATACTCCGTATGACCGGGAAACCCCGGCGGTAACTTCACGTTTACAATTAAGAATAAGAAAATGAGGTTTTAAAAAGTATGATTGCAGCAAATAATGTGACACTTCGTGTCGGAAAAAAAGCGTTGTTTGAAGATGTCAATATCAAATTCACCGAGGGAAACTGCTACGGCATGATCGGTGCCAACGGAGCGGGAAAATCAACCTTTCTGAAAATCCTGTCCGGCCAGCTTGAACCGACAAACGGAGACGTAACCATCACACCGGGCCAGCGTCTTTCCTTCCTCGAGCAGGACCACTTCAAATACGACAGCTATCCGGTACTCGACACCGTTATCATGGGAAATGCCCGTCTCTATGAGATCATGAAAGAGAAAGAGGCGCTGTACGCAAAAGAAGACTCACCGATGAGGACGGTATCAAAGCGAGCGAGCTCGAGGGTGAGTTTGCAGAGATGAACGGCTGGGAGGCAGAGACCGATGCAGAGCAGCTCTTAAACGGCCTTGGCATTGAGCCGGAACTGCACTACGCACAGATGGCGGACCTGACCGGCAGCCAGAAGGTCAAAGTTCTTCTTGCAAGAGCCCTGTTCGGAAACCCGGACATCCTTCTTCTCGACGAGCCGACCAACCACTTGGACCTCGATGCGATCGAGTGGCTTGAGGAGTTCCTGATCAACTTCGAGAATACCGTTATCGTCGTATCCCACGACCGTTACTTCCTGAATAAAGTCTGCACCCAGATCGCAGATATAGATTACGGAAAAATCCAGCTCTATGCCGGAAACTACGACTTCTGGTTTGAGTCCAGCCAGCTGCTGGTAAAACAGATGAAAGAGGCGAACAAGAAGAAAGAGGAGAAGATCAAAGAGTTACAGGATTTCATCTCTAGATTCAGCGCCAACGCATCGAAGAGTAAACAGGCTACTTCCCGTAAGAAAGCCCTGGAGAAAATCCAGCTCGACGATATCAAACCGTCCAGCCGGAAATATCCTTACATCGATTTCCGTCCGAACCGTGAGATCGGAAACGACGTTCTGCAGGTAGAGGGACTGACCAAAACCGTAGACGGCGTGAAAATCCTGGATAACTTAAGCTTCACCCTCGGAAGAGAAGATAAAGTTGCTTTCGTCGGAAGCAACGAGCAGGCGATCACCATGCTGTTCAAGATTCTGACCGGAGAAGAAGAGCCGGATTCCGGTTACTACAAATGGGGCGTAACCACTACACAGGCTTACTTCCCGAAGGACAACACCGCAGAATTCGACTGCGACCTGACGATCGCAGACTGGCTGACCCAGTATTCCGAGATCAAGGACGTAACGTATGTCCGCGGATTCCTCGGAAGAATGCTTTTTGCCGGTGAGGACGGCGTGAAACGTGTCAGAGTCCTTTCCGGAGGAGAGAAAGTGCGCTGCCTGCTCTCCAAGATGATGATTTCCGGTGCAAACGTTCTCGTTCTTGACGAGCCGACCAACCATCTGGATATGGAGTCCATCACTGCACTGAACAACGGTCTGATCAAATTCCCGGGCGTGCTGCTGTTCACCTGCCACGACCATCAGTTTGTACAGACTACAGCAAACCGTATCATGGAGATCCTTCCGAACGGCGCGCTGATCGATAAGATGACCACCTACGACGAGTATCTTGCAAGCGATGAGATGGCAAGAAAACGTCATGTCTATACAATGACAGAGGAAGATAATTAAAGATGAGCAAAAAGACGACAGTTTCCGGCATTCTGCTGGTGTTGCTTGTGCTGGCCACAACGCCGCTTCTTGGAACGGACAACGTTTCGTTCCTGAAGTGGTGGCTTATGACCCTGGTGCTCGGTATTGGATTTTATCCGGCTGCCGCAGCGCTGTTTCCGCGGTTTCATGACCGGGGATGGATGTTTTCTAAAGTGCTTGGCATCGTTGTTTCCGGTTTTGCTGTATTTGCTCTTGGAAGCTTCGGACTGGTTCCGTTTACCGCACCGGTCTGCCTGATCACAGTCGGTGTACTGATCCTGGCTTCTTGGATTTTCGGATGTTTTAAGGTACGCGTCCATGCGCCGGAAATCGACTTCCTGATGATGGAAGAAGTGTTGTTTTTCGCCTTTTTCCTTCTCTGGACCTATCTTGCGGGCTTTCACCCGGAGGCACACGGAACCGAAAAATTCATGGATTATGGTTTTATGAAGGCCATGATGCGCAGCACCGCCGTTCCGGCAGAGGATCTCTGGTACAGCGGAAGCGGTATTAACTACTATTACGGCGGCCAGTTCTATGCCGTATTTCTGACGAAGATTACCTTCACGGATGTAAAGCAGACGTACCATCTGATGCGTACGATGGTGGCATCGTTCGCGTTTGTTCTGCCGTTTTCGATCACCTACCATCTGGCAGAGTCGCGTGCGTGCCACCGCATCCGGAAAGAGGGCGGCAATAAAAGCCAGATTGCACCGGTGCTTGGCGGTCTTCTTTCGGGAGGCGCCGTTTCCCTTGCCGGAAATATGCACTATGTGATTTACGGCTGCATCCGCCAGTGGCTGGGACTGAACGAATCGGCTTACTGGTTCCCGAGTTCGACCCGCTATATCGGGTATGACCCGCTTGTGGAAAATGACCGCACGATTCATGAGTTTCCATCGTATTCCTTTGTGCTCGGCGACCTGCATGCCCATGTGGTGAATGTCATGTTCGTCCTGCTGGTGCTGGGCCTTTTATATTCCTATGTGAAAAATACCTGCCGTGATCCGGAAAAAGAGTGGAAATGGTCGTTAAAAGACGTTCTGCTTCAGCCGCAGATCATCGCGGCGGGCTTTCTGATCGGTGTGTTCCACTGGTCCAACTACTGGGATTTTGTTATCTATTTCGTCGTGATTGCAGGCTTCTCTCTGTACGGTGCGCTGTACCGGTATCATGCGCGGGCGAAAGAGACGATCGGAACGGTTCTCCTGCAGGCTGCAGAAGCTTTTGCAATTGGAACGGTTGTCGCCCTTCCGTTTACAATGAAGTTTGAGACGATGGTTTCCGGTGTCGGCATTGCCAGGCACCATTCGATGCTGTATCAGCTGGCGATTCTCTGGGGCCTTCCGACGGTGCTCGTTGTGCTGTTTATCGCAGCCGTTCTGCTAGCATGGCGGAAAAACTGTCATCTTCCGGGCATGGAGAGGCAGGGACAGATTGTACTTGCCGATGGAAAGACGCAGGAAGAGGTGGAAGAGCAGGCCGTTGCCCTGATTCTGGGAGAGAAAAAACCGGAGCCGGGCGAAAAAGAAACGGCGGAAAAGCCAAAAAAAGTTTCTGCCTTCTGTAATTTCTGGAGAGAGATTGCGGTGAGCGATATGGTGATCGGTATTTTAGGCCTCTGTGCCATCGGCCTTATCATCATTCCGGAGCTCGTCTATGTGCGCGATATCTACGAAGAATCGTATGCGCGCTCCAACACGATGTTCAAGCTGACGTATCAGGCATTTATCCTGTTCGGTATCTGCATGAGCTACATCATCACGCGGTTCCTGCTCTGGAAAAAAGAGCGGATTCTGCAGGTGTTCGGCGGAATCGGGCTGGTACTGCTTTTATGGACGTTCGGCTATTTTGGAACGAGCGTGTACTCCTGGTTCGGAAATGTTTTCGATCTGTCCGAGTACCGCGGACTCGATGCGACAGCGTATCTGGAAAATGTCTTTTCCGAGGACGCAGGTGCCATCCGCTGGCTGGATGAAACAATAGAAGGACAGCCGGTTGTGCTTGAGGCGAACGGCGACAGCTACAGCGATTACGAGCGCGTTTCCGCAATGACCGGCCTTCCGACCGTGCTTGGATGGTATGTCCATGAATGGCTCTGGAGAGGGGATCCCGCAGACTTAAATGTCCGCGCCGAGGACGTGAAACAGATGTACACCTCGACCGATACGAATGAAGTGCTGCGCCTGCTGGAGCAGTATCATGTGACCTACATTTTTGTGGGAAGTAAAGAAAAGGAGAAATACGGCGATGCATTGAACGAATCGCTGCTGCAGTCCATCGGAGATATCGTTTACCAGGATACTGCGTCCGGTACGTATATTCTTCAGGTGCAGGATACATAAAGAACAAAAACAGGAGAAAAGAACCGCCGGGTGCGGCATCTTTTCTCCTGTTTTTCATATAATACAGGGAATGCAGAAGAAAGTGCGAAGGGCAGACCATGCGGAGATTCCGAAAAGTGCGGCACGTTCCTCTGCCGCTTCTGGCTGTGATAATGGCGGCTATTCTGTTTGCAGAGCTGGCACGGTGTGAAAGAGAAGGCGCGAAAGAGACAGCGGCGGAAGTAGAAAAAAGTGTGCCCCGCCGTGCGGCGCTGACATTTGATGACGGGCCGAATGCGTGCTATACGCCGGAGGTGCTTGAAATTTTAAAAGAAAATGAAATTCCGGCAACGTTTTTTCTGCAGGGGCAGTGTCTTGCCGGAAACGAAGAAATCGTCCGCCGGATGCATGCGGAAGGCCATCTGATCGGAAATCATACGTTTCATCATGTTCAGCTTACGAAAGTATCAGAAGAGGAAGCGAGGGAGGAGGTCGTGAAAACAAGCAATGCAATCTACGAGATCACAGGGGAATATCCCGTCTATATCCGTCCGCCGTTCGGGGAATGGAGAGAGGGGCTGGACCTTGCAGTGACGATGATCCCGGTACTCTGGGATGTGGATTCCCGCGACTGGGAGAGCCAGAACACCGCGTCGATCTGCAGCGCGGTGCTTCCGAATGTGAAGGATGGCAGCATTATTCTCATGCATGACGGCTACCGCGCGACGGTGGAAGCGCTGCGGCGGATCTTAAAAGAATTAAAAGAAGAGGGATACACGTTTGTGACGGTGCGTGAGCTGATTGAAGAATAGCTTCCGCGGATTCCATCGAACATAGTTGCGGAGAATCCGAGATTAAGGGGTTGAGGATACCCGCCAAAATGTGATAAGATAAAAGGCAGGAAGAAAAATGGGGTGAAAAATACATGGATTTGTTTGATTATATGAAAGAAACCACAATGGAAAAAGAGTCCCCCCTCGCATCGCGCATGCGCCCGACAACGCTGGACGAGGTGGTTGGACAGGAGCACATCATCGGCCCTGGAAAGCTGTTGTACCGTGCGATCAAGGCGGATAAACTCGGCTCCGTCATTTTCTACGGCCCTCCGGGAACGGGAAAAACGACGCTTGCCCGCGTCATCGCCAACACGACAAGCGCAGAGTTTACCCAGCTGAATGCCACGACAGCCGGCAAAAAGGATATGGAAGAAGTCGTAAAAGAAGCGCAGCAGCGGATCGGCATGTACGGCAAAAAGACGATTCTTTTTGTCGACGAGATCCACCGCTTCAACAAGGGACAACAGGATTATCTGCTTCCGTTTGTGGAGGACGGCACACTCGTTCTGATTGGCGCGACGACGGAAAACCCGTATTTCGAGGTCAACGGGGCGCTGATTTCGCGTTCCATTATCTTTGAATTAAAGCCGCTCGAAAAAGAGGACATCGAAAAACTGCTGGAGCGCGCGGTGACGGACCCGGTAAAGGGGCTCGGGACGTACAACGTTGTGCTCGATGCGGATGCAAAAGAGTTCCTCGCCGACATCGCAGGCGGTGACGCGAGAGCGGCCTTAAATGCAATCGAGCTGGGCGTCCTCTCGACGGAACGTCAGGCGGACGGAAAAATCCATATCGATCTCGAAACGGCATCGGAGTGCATCCAGAAGCGCGTCGTGCGGTACGACAAGACGGGCGATCAGCATTACGATACGATCTCTGCATTTATCAAGAGCATGCGTGGTTCTGACCCGGATGCGGCGGTCTTTTATCTGGCCAAAATGCTGTATGCCGGGGAGGATATCAAGTTTATCGCCCGCCGCATCATGATCTGCGCGGCGGAGGATGTCGGCCTTGCCGATCCGAATGCCTTAAATGTAGCAGTTTCCGCGTCCCTTGCCGTGGAACGCGTCGGCATGCCGGAGGCGCAGATTATTCTGGCGGAGGCAGCCACGTATGTTGCCTGTGCACCGAAGAGTAATTCTTCGTGCGAGGCAGTCTTTGCGGCGATGAAGACGGTCGGAAGTGTGCGGACGTCGGTTCCGCCGCATCTGCAGGACGCCCATTACAAAGGTTCTGCCAAACTCGGCCACGGTCAAGGCTATCAGTATGCACATGATTACCCGAATCACTACGTCGAGCAGCAGTATCTGCCGGACGAGATCTTAGGAAGCCGTTTCCTTCATCTTGGAACGAACGGCTATGAGCAGAAGATCCGGGAAAACTTCAAAAAAATTGGAAAAGACATCGAATAAAAGGGGAAGAAATCATGACAGACTGGCTTGGAAAGCCGTATTATTCGCTGGACGCCTATCTGAAAAAGACGTTCGGGGAAAAAGTGTACAAGCTCTCGCTCGACGGCGGGATGACGTGTCCGAACCGGGACGGCACCTGCGGTGACCGGGGCTGCATTTTCTGCAGTGCGGGCGGCTCCGGTGATTTTGCCGGGGACAGAAACAAATCCATCCCGGAACAGATCCGGGAGCAGAAATTTCTCCTGCAGCAAAAGCGGCCGGTGCATAAGTTCATCGCCTATTTCCAGGCGTATACGAACACGTACGCGCCGGTGGAATATCTGGAAAAAATTTTCCGGGAGGCAATTTCGGACGAGGAGGTCGTGGTCCTTTCGATCGGAACGAGACCGGACTGCTTAGGGGAAGAGGTTCTTTCTCTGTTAGAAGAGCTGAACCGGATCAAACCGGTCTGGGTGGAGCTGGGACTGCAGACGATGCATGAAAAAACGGCACAGTATATCCGAAGGGGCTATCCGCTTTCCTGTTTTGAACAGGCAGTAAACGAGCTGCACAGGCGGGGGATTCCCGTGGTTGTCCACACGATCCTCGGTCTGCCGGGGGAGGGACAGGAAGAAGTCTTTGCAACAATGGATTACCTGAATGGACTTTCCATTTCCGGCATCAAGCTTCAGCTGCTTCATGTGCTGAAAAACACGGATCTTGCGGCGGACTACGCGGCCGGAAAATTTGAGGTGCTGGAGCAGGAGGCGTATCTTACCCTTGTCATCGACTGCCTGCGGCGCCTCCGTCCCGATCTTGTGATCCACCGTGTGACGGGAGACGGCCCCGGGGATCTTCTGATTGCACCAACATGGAGCCAGGCAAAACGCACCGTCTTAAATGAGCTGCATCATCGCATGAAAGAAGAACATGCGTATCAGGGACAGCTTCTGGACGAAGAAAAAGGAGGAAACACACCGTGATTGAATCATCCTTTACGTTATACAAACTGATTATTCTCTACATGCTGCAGAATGTGAATTTTCCGCTGTCAAATACACAGATTTCGGATTTTATCCTGGAAAAAGAGTACACGAACTACTTTCATCTCCAGGAGGCGTTAAGCGAGCTGCAGGATACAAAGCTGATCGAGATCGAGAAGGTGCGCAACACCTCGTACTACCACATGACTGAGGAGGGCAGCAAGACGCTTTCCTTCTTCGAAAACGAGATCTCTCCGGAAATCCGGGAGGAAATCGACCGCTATATGAAGGAACACTCCTATGAACTGCGGAAAAAAGCGTCCGTTGTGGCCGATTACTACAAGACCGCGGGAGATGACTACGAGGTCCGCTGTCAGGCAAGAGAGCGGAAGACGACTATTTTTGAGATTGTCGTGACGGTTCCGTCCGAGGAGGCGGCCAAAAAGATCTGCAGCAACTGGGAAAACCGGAGTCAGAAGATTTATGCTTCGATTATGAATGAACTGTCAAGATAACGATTGACAGGAATGGTGGCATATAATAGAATAAATTAGTATGTCTAAAAAGCATAAACATGGAAAACATAGTAAATAAGATTTTATATTCTAAAGGAGATAAAACCGTGCCTGATTATACAAAAGAAATTGAAAGACGGCGTACCTTTGCCATCATTTCCCACCCGGATGCCGGTAAAACCACACTGACTGAGAAATTCCTGCTGTACGGAGGAGCGATCAATCTCGCCGGTTCCGTAAAAGGAAAAGCGACTGCGCGCCATGCCGTATCCGACTGGATGGAGATCGAGAAAGAGCGTGGTATTTCCGTTACCTCTTCCGTTCTGCAGTTCAATTACGACGGCTACTGCATCAACATTCTGGATACCCCGGGACACCAGGACTTCTCGGAGGATACGTACCGTACCCTGATGGCAGCCGATTCCGCCGTCATGGTTATTGATGCATCGAAGGGTGTCGAGGCACAGACCAGAAAGCTGTTTAAAGTCTGTGTCATGCGCCACATCCCGATCTTTACCTTCATCAACAAGATGGACCGCGATGCGAACGATACCTTCGAGCTGCTCGACGAGATCGAAAAAGAGCTCGGCATTGCAACCTGCCCGATCAACTGGCCGATCGGTTCCGGAAAGAAATTCCGCGGTGTTTACGACCGTGACAAAAAGAAAGTCCTTACCTTCTCCGATACAATGAAGGGAACAAAGGAAGGTATCGAGGAAGAAATCGATATCGACGATCCGCATCTTCTCGATGTGGTCGATGAGGACCAGAAAGAACAGCTCATGGATGAGATCGAGCTGCTCGACGGCGCAAGTGCAGAGTTTGACCAGGAGCTTGTCAGCAAGGGAGAGCTCTCCCCGGTATTCTTCGGATCTGCGCTCACCAACTTTGGTGTGGAGACTTTCCTGCAGCACTTCCTCACGATGACGATGCCGCCGCTTCCGCGTACGGCAGACTGCGGCGTGATCGATCCGGTCAAAGAGGATTTCTCTGCGTTTGTCTTTAAAATCCAGGCAAACATGAACAAAGCACACCGTGACCGTATCGCATTCATGCGCATCTGCTCCGGCAAATTCGACGCCGGAATGGAAGTCTTCCATGTGCAGGGAGGAAAGAAAATGCGTCTTTCCCAGCCGCAGCAGATGATGGCGAGTGACCGTCATATTGTTGATGAAGCATACGCCGGCGATATCATCGGTGTATTTGACCCGGGCATCTTCTCTATCGGAGATACGATCTGTATGCCGGGCAAAAAATTCGCATACGAGGGAATTCCGACCTTCGCGCCGGAGCATTTTGCAAGAGTGCGCCAGCTCGATACGATGAAGAGAAAACAGTTCGTCAAGGGAATTTCCCAGATTGCACAGGAAGGTGCGA
Organism: Blautia sp. OF03-13; assembly: GCF_003460685.1. Classification (NCBI taxonomy): domain Bacteria; kingdom Bacillati; phylum Bacillota; class Clostridia; order Lachnospirales; family Lachnospiraceae; genus Blautia; species Blautia sp. OF03-13. Next base: position 68,172 of record NZ_QTVR01000011.1, read on the forward strand.
TCCAGATTTTCCAGGAGTACAAAGGCGGCATGGAGGAGATCATCGTCGGCGTTGTCGGCGTCCTGCAGTTTGACGTTTTAAAATACCGTCTGGAGAACGAGTACAACGTGGATATCCGTCTGGAGAACCTGCCGTATGAGCACATCCGCTGGATCGCAAACAAAGAGGAGATCAACCTGGACCGTATTCAGGGTACATCCGATATGAAGAAGGTCATGGACCTCAAGGGAAATCCGCTGCTTCTCTTTGTCAATCCGTGGAGTGTCGGCATGGTACAGGATCGAAACAAAGACCTTGTGCTGACCGAATTCAGCAAAAACTAAGAACAAAAGAGCGGGATGCCGCTTAAAAAGGAGAAGGAATGAACTTATTCGATATTCTGGGCCCTGTGATGGTCGGTCCGTCGAGTTCGCACACAGCGGGGGCAGTGCGGATTGGATGGATGACGCAGAAACTTCTCGGGGAACAGCCGGTGGAAGCAAAAATACTGATGTACGGTTCCTTTGCCGCAACGGGAAAGGGCCATGGAACGGACCGCGGTCTCGTCGCGGGTCTTCTCGGCATGCGGCCGGATGACGAGCGGATTCCGGACAGCTTTGAAATTGCCCGGAAGATGGGTCTTTCCTATTCATTCGGCATCGCCAATCTGACGAGTGCCCATCCGAACAGCGTCGTTCTGGAAGTAAAGGGAAAGAGCGGCCGGACGCTCGAGGTGCAGGCGTGCTCCCTTGGCGGCGGCCGTATCATGATCAACCGCCTCGACGGGCTGGATGTCAACTGCAGCTGCGAGATTCCGACCCTGATCGTCCACAATCTGGACCAGCCGGGGCACGTGGCCGAGGTTACGTCGATGCTGGCACATAAGTCAGTCAACATTGCGAATATGTCCCTCTACCGCGACAAGAGAGGCGGATCGGCCGTCATGGTCGTGGAGATGGATCAGCCGCTTCCCAAAGAGTCGCTGGAATGGCTGGAGCATCTTGAGGGCATTGTAAAGGTAACATACATCAACGTAACGGAAGGAGAAGAGGACGATGTCTTATAATTCACTGGAAGAAATTGTCCGAGAGTGCCAGGAAAAAGACCTGCCGTTTGATGAAGTCATCCTTCTGGACGATATGAATGAGAGAAATGTAAGCCGCGAAGAGTCCATTGAGACGATGCGCGGCATGTGGGAAGCCATGAAAGGCGCTGAACGGAATTACGACGGTTCGCTGCAGTCGAGAAGCGGTCTTGTGGGCGGCGCCGGAAAGACGATGCGCGCGTATGTCGAGAGCGGGAACACGCTCTGCGGACCGTTTGTCGGAAAAGTTATGGCATCTGCACTTGCGATGGGTGAGTCAAACGCCTGCATGAAGCGGATCGTTGCAGCACCGACCGCAGGAGCGTGCGGTGTGCTTCCGGCTGTGCTCGTGAATTACCAGAAAGAGAAGGGGACAGCGGATGAGCAGATCGTGCGTGCGCTCTACACGGCAGCCGGTATCGGCCAGGTCGTTGCGGCGCGGGCCTACATTGCGGGCGCTTCCGGCGGCTGCCAGGCCGAAATCGGAACAGCAAGCGCGATGGCGGCAGGCGCACTGACCGCACTTGGCGGCGGCACTCCGCCCCAGATCACGCATGCGGCAGCGATGGCATTAAAGAACCTGCTCGGTCTCGTGTGTGACCCGGTCGGCGGTCTTGTCGAGGTCCCGTGCGTCAAGCGGAATGTGATCGGTTCCGTGAATGCACTTTCTGCGGCGGACATGGCACTTGCGGGAATCATAAGCCGCATTCCGCCGGATCAGGTGATCGATGCGATGCGGGAAGTCGGCGACCAGATGCATCCGAGTCTGCGCGAAACCGGCCAGGGCGGCCTTGCCAACACGCCGGCAGCACGCGAGTGGTGCGCGGCACAGGAAGAAGAATAAAAAAAACTTTTATTTTCGGAAAACTTTTGGTATAATAAAGGAAAGTCAGCCAAGGAGGAGGTTCTTTAAGATGGCAGAGGCAAAAATTCAGAAAAGAAACACTTATACGATATATGATGACGAAGGAATCGGAACCGTGCAGATTGCAGACGAGGTGGTAGCTATTATCGCAGGACTTGCGGCAACGGAAGTGGACGGGGTAGCCTCCATGGCCGGAAATATTACCAACGAATTAGTCAGCAAGCTTGGCATGAAAAATCTTTCCAAGGGTGTCAAAGTTGATGTACTCGACGGCGTTGTCTGCGTGGATCTTGCCCTCAATCTCAAATATGGATACGAGATTCCGGCAACCTGCAAAAACGTACAGGAAAAAGTAAAAACAGCGATCGAGAATATGACAGGCCTGGAAGTTTCCGATGTCAATGTAGCCATTGCAGGCGTGAATATGGAACAGACGAAATAAAAAACAACGAACCGCGAGGGAATAAGGCGACCCCTTACAACCCCGCGGTTCTTGTTAACTATTCAGAGCCAGATGAAATGGAAGAAAAATAGTTAATTAACTATACAGGAAGGAATTAAAACAGACAATGAACAGAAGCAAACTTCGCGAAAATATTTTTAAACTTCTCTATACCGCAGAGTTCCAGGAGAAAGAGGAGATGCCGCAGCAGATGTCTCTTTACTTTACGTACTCTGACGACAACGACGAGGATGAAGAAGTAACCGTAAGCGAAAAAGATCAGACCTATATGGAAGAGAAATACCATCATGTGACCGAGCACATCCCGGAAATCGACGAGATGCTGAACCGTACTTCCGAGGGCTGGAAAACGACCCGTATGGGAAAAGTAGACCTGGCGATCCTGCGTCTTGCCGTTTACGAGATGAAATTCGACGAGGACGTTCCGGTCGGTGTAGCCATCAACGAGGCCGTTGAGCTGGCAAAACGTTTCGGCAGAGACCAGTCTCCGTCCTTTATCAACGGTATTCTTGGAAAACTGGCAAGAGAAGAAGATGAGAAATAAAAATCAGAATGTTTACACCGTAGGCCAGGTCAATTCATACATCAAAAACATCTTTGACCAGGACTATATGCTCCGCCGGATTTACGTCAGCGGAGAAGTAAGCAACTGTAAATACCATCCGTCCGGCCACATCTATTTTTCCTTAAAAGATGCGGAAGGAACCATTTCCTGTGTCATGTTCGCCGGTTCGCGGCGCGGCCTTGCCTTCCCGATGCGGGACGGCGATAACGTGATTGTCGGCGGCAGCATCAGCGTCTATGAGCGGGACGGAAAGTATCAGATCTATGCAAAAGAGATCACAAAAGAGGGCGCCGGCCTTTTATACGAAAAGTATCTGGCCCTAAAAGCAGAACTGGAAGAGATGGGCATGTTTGCCCCGGAGTACAAGCAACCGATTCCTGCGTATGTAAAGAAAATCGGCGTTGTCACAGCACCGACGGGAGCTGCTGTGCAGGATATCAAAAACATTGCACTCCGCCGGAATCCCTTTGTCCAGATCATCCTCTACCCGGCCCTGGTGCAGGGAGAGGGAGCGGCGGACAGCATCGTGGAGGGCATCCGCCGTCTGGACGCACTGAATCTGGATGTGCTGATCGTGGGCCGCGGAGGCGGTTCGATCGAGGATCTTTGGGCGTTCAATGAGGAAAAAGTAGCGCGTGCCGTTTTTTCCTGCCATACCCCGGTGATCTCCGCCATCGGCCATGAGACCGACACAACGATCATCGATTTCGTGGCAGATCTGCGCGCCCCGACTCCGTCCGCAGCGGCGGAGCTGGCGGTCGCTGATGTCCGCGCGGTACTCAACACACTGGAAAATTATAAAAGCCGCATGAACCATGCGATGGCAAACCAGACGCAGAGAGCGAGAAGCCGCCTTCTGCAGTACGAGACAAAGTGGAAGTATCTCGGACCGGAAAATAAGATCCGTGACCAGAGAGCACGCCACGCCGAGCTGGAGCGTCGGTATACAGATGCGATGGAAGAAAAGCTCAAAGAAGCGCGCCACCGCCTTGCCCTTTACATTCAGGCGATGAAGGGTCTGTCCCCGCTGGACAAGCTGAACCAGGGCTATTCCTACGTGGAAAAAGAAGGAAAAGCCATCACTTCGGTGCAGGATGTCAAAGAAGGTGATCTGCTCGAAATCTGTGTATCAGACGGAAAGATCACAGCGCGCGCAGAGAAGACATCGGCCGTATCCTGGATGGAACAATCGTGAAAAAGCAGAGAATCGAGAAAACATGGGAAATATGGAAGCAGAAGAGAGAAAAGAAGAAGGAACCCCTTCCGGTGAGACACTGGAAGCAGCATTTGGAAAACTGGATCAGATGCTCGAAACGCTGGAGAGCAGCGATGTCAGCCTGGAAGACTCCTTTCGTTTATACAAGGAGGGAATGGAGCTTTTGAACGAATGCAGTCAGAAAATTGACCGCGTCGAGAAAAAAATGCTCCAGATGAATGAGGATGGAACATTCAGAGAATTTTAAAGCGGTACTCGAAGAAAAAACGCGGGAAGCGGAAAGTATCATTGCCGCTTACCTGCCGAAAGAGGAAGGCTTTGCAAAGGAACTGGCAAAAGCCATGAATTACAGTATGACAGCGGGCGGAAAGAGGCTTCGTCCGCTGCTTTTGCAGGAGAGTTTCCGTCTGTTCGGCGGAACCGGGGAGGCTGTAAAACCATTTATGGCAGCCATGGAGATGATTCACACCCATTCCCTGATCCACGATGATCTCCCTGCGATCGACAACGATGATTACCGCCGCGGCAGAAAAACGACCCATGTCGTCTTCGGGGAGGCCGTCGGCGTGCTGGCAGGAGACGCCCTTTTAAACTATGCATACGAGACAGCCTGGAAAGCCTTTCCACTGGAGGAGCACACCGACCGCGTAGTGCGTGCTTTAGGCATTCTCTGTCAGAAAACCGGAATTTCCGGCATGTTGGGCGGTCAGAGTGTTGACGTGATGAATGAAAAAGCCGGCCATTTCGCCATCGACCGTGAGATGCTGGACTACATTTACGAGAACAAGACTTCGGCGCTTTTAGAGGCTGCCATGATGGCAGGTGCGGCACTTGCAGGAGCAAACGACGATGATCTTGACGCGCTCTGCCGGATTGCCTCCAAAGTCGGAATCGCGTTCCAGATCCGGGACGACATCCTGGATGTCACATCCACGATGGAGGAGCTTGGAAAGCCGGTTTTCAGCGATGAAAAGAATGAAAAAACAACGTATGTGACGCTGTTTGGCACAGACGGGGCGGAGCAGGAGGTAAAACGGCTCACGAAAGAGGCCGTGGACGAACTGAAAAATCTGTCCTGTCCGAGAGATAAAATATTTCTGGAAGAGCTGTTTGAATCTCTGACTTCCAGAAAAAAGTAAGGGATGATTTCATGTTAGAAAAAATACAGAAACCAAACGATATCAAGAAGATTCCGGCGGACCAGCTTCCGGCGCTTGCAGAGGAAATCCGGGAATTTATTATCGAGTCTTTGAGTAAAACCGGCGGCCATCTGGCGTCCAATCTTGGTGTCGTGGAACTGACGATTGCAATGCACCGCGTCTTCGATCTTCCAAAAGACAAGCTGATCTGGGATGTGGGACACCAGTCCTACACGCACAAGATTCTGACTGGGCGGAAAGACGGGTTTGAAACGCTGCGCCGGGAAGGCGGCATCAGCGGATTCCCGAAGCGGAGCGAGAGTGACTGCGATGTATTCGACACCGGCCACAGCTCGACCTCGATTTCCGCAGGCGTCGGCTATGTGCGTGCACGGGAACTGAAAAAAGAAAATTATTCCGTTGTTTCGATCATCGGAGATGGTGCGCTGACCGGCGGCATGGCGTACGAGGCGCTGAACAATGCGGCCAGCCTGAAATCGAATTTTATTATCGTTTTAAATGACAACGAAATGTCGATCACCGAGAATGTCGGCGGTATGTCATCGTACCTGTCCGGCCTTCGGACGGCATCGGCGTACACGGGTTTCAAGATGGACGTCACAAAGGCATTGAACCGCATTCCGGGCATCGGACCTGGCATGGTGGATGCGATGCGGAAGACGAAAAGCAGCATCAAACAGATCATCATTCCGGGCATGCTGTTTGAGGATATGGGACTTACGTATTTAGGTCCGGTGGACGGCCACAACATTCCGCAGCTGATCAAGACCTTCCAGGAAGCAAAACGGTTTGAAGGACCGATTCTGGTGCATGTCCTGACACAGAAGGGCCGCGGCTATGAGCCGGCGATGCGCCACCCGGCAAGATTCCACGGTGCGGGTCCGTTCGATGTGAAAACAGGATTGCCGGTTGGAAAATCCAATCCGACGTACACGGATGTCTTTTCCACGGTCATGCGGAAAATGGGAGATCGAAGAAAGGATGTTGCGGCAGTCACGGCGGCGATGATGACCGGTGTCGGACTGAAACGCTTCTCCAACATGTTCCCGGACCGCTGTTTCGATGTGGGAATCGCAGAAGAGCACGCGGTGACATTTGCAGCGGCACTGTCACTCGGCGGCATTACGCCTGTCGTTGCGATTTATTCTTCATTCCTGCAGCGGGCGTACGATCAGATCATGCATGACGTCTGTATGCAGAATCTCCATGTCGTCTTTGCGATTGACCGCGCCGGTCTTGTGGGCTACGACGGGGAGACACACCACGGCATTTTCGACCTTTCCTATCTGGGTTCGATGCCGAATATGACAATTCTTGCACCGAAGAACCTCTGGGAGCTTTCGGATATGATCAAATTTGCGGTCGATTACGACGGCCCGATCGCGGTGCGCTACCCGAGAGGGGAAGCGTATACGGGATTAAAAGAGTTCCGTGCGCCCATCTGCCTCGGAAAATCAGAAGTGATCCATGAGGGAAGCCGTGTTGCACTTCTTGCCGTCGGCAGTATGGTAAAAATGGCAGAAGAAGTGCAGAAACAGTTAAAAGAGCGGATGGATATGGATGCGGCGCTTGTGAATGCGCGGTTCGTCAAACCAATCGATGAAGAACTTCTTCGAAGCTTTGCCGATACGTATGAGCTTGTCGTAACACTCGAGGAAAATGTAAAAGACGGCGGCTTTGGAGAGCGCGTCCTTGCTTTTGCCGAGGAAGAAGACCTTCCGTTCGGCGTGGAGATCATTGCACTGCCGGACCGCTTTATTCCGCACGGAAGTGTATCATACCAGATGAAACAGGTCGGCTTTACGCCAGAAGATATCTGCGGCAGAATTGAGGAATACTACAGAAAACAGGGGCAGGAAGAAAGATGAAAAAACGATTAGATGTATTACTGGTAGAACGGGGCCTTGCCACATCGCGGGAAAAAGCGAAAGCCATGATTATGGCAGGAGAAGTTCTGGTGGACAATGAGCGGGAGGACAAAGCCGGTTCCATGTTCCCGGAAGAAGTGGAGATTGTCTTAAAAGGAAAACCACTGCCGTATGTGAGCCGCGGCGGCTTAAAATTAGAGAAAGCAATGAAAAACTTTGACCTTACCCTGGATGGAAAGGTCTGCATGGATGTCGGAGCATCCACCGGCGGCTTTACCGACTGTATGCTGCAGAACGGCGCCGTCAAGGTATATTCCGTGGATGTCGGCCACGGTCAGCTCGACTGGAAGCTGCGGAACGATCCGCGCGTTGTCTGCATGGAGCGCACGAACATCCGTTACGTCGTGACGGAGGATATCGAGGAGAGACCGTCCTTCGTATCGATCGACGTATCGTTTATCTCCCTGACCAAGGTGCTGCTTCCGGTCCGAAATCTGATGGAAGAGAACGGCGAAATTGCAGCTCTGATCAAGCCGCAGTTTGAGGCAGGACGCGAAAAAGTCGGCAAAAAAGGTGTTGTCCGTGATCCGGCTGTACACAAAGAAGTCATTGAGATGGTCATTTCCTATGCGAAAAGCATTTCCTTCGGCGTGCGCCATCTGGAATTTTCTCCGATCAAAGGACCGGAGGGAAATATCGAGTATCTCGTTCACCTTGTCCGGCTGCCGGACGGCGTGACAGAGGAAGAGACCAATGTCGATGTAGACGCCGTTGTAAAGAGCGCACACGATACACTGGATAAATAAAAGGGTTAAGGAGCATGATATGGAGCGATTTTACCTGATCACAAACAGAGCAAAAGACCCGGACCTTACCGTGACAGACCAGATCAGGCAATATCTGGAGGAGCGCGGAAAAACGTGTCTTCTCTGCGATAACAGCGAAAAAGGGGAAAAATACCATTATACGGATCCGGCGAAGGTTCCGTCAGATATCGACGGCATTCTGGTGCTCGGTGGTGACGGCACGCTTCTGCAGGCAGCAGGCGACGTGGTGGATTTACAGATTCCACTGCTCGGCATCAATCTGGGAACGCTCGGCTATCTTGCGGAAATCGACCGTGACACGCTTTATCCGGCGCTGGATCATCTGATGGCAGATGAGTATACGATTGAGCACCGCATGATGCTCTGCGGATCGATTTACCGGGACGGAAAGCTGATTGCGGAGGACGCGGCACTCAACGACATTACGATCACCCGTGAGGGAAACCTGCGTGTCGTCCGGTTCGACAATTACGTCAACGGGGAGTTTTTAAATTCCTACAGCGCCGACGGCATTATCATCGCAACGCCGACCGGTTCGACCGGCTACAGCCTCTCCGCGGGCGGCCCGATCATCTCACCGTCAGCCAGCCTGATGCTGATGACACCGCTTGCCCCGCACACCCTGAATACGAGAAGCATTGTCTTTCCGGCAGAGGATGTGATCGAGGTGGAGCTCGGGCCTTCGAGAGACGGCGGCATTGAACAGGGCATGGCATATTTTGACGGCGACACCCGCGTTCCGATGAAAACCGGCGACCGGATCGTGATCAAAAAGGCCAGACGGGATACTCTGATTGTGAAGATCAGCAACATCAGTTTTCTGGAGACATTAAGAAAGAAAATGGCAAACATTTAAGATATAGTTACTGGGGAAGGATGCTTGAAATGAAAATCGCGAGACATGCACAGATTATCAAATTAATTAACCAATATGACATTGAAACACAGGAGGAGCTGGCAAAGAAGCTGGAGGAGAGCGGCTTTGCCGTAACGCAGGCGACGATTTCGAGGGATATCCGCCAGCTGAAGCTCACAAAAGTACCAAAAGAGAACGGCGGAAGCCGCTATGCGGTTCTGCAGAACGCACCGTCCGAGGTTGGGAGCCGCTATGCGCGCGTGTTAAAAGACGCGTATATTTCCGTTGATCTTGCCAAGAATATTCTGGTCATCAAAACCGTGTCTGGAATGGCGATGGCGGCGGCAGCGGCTTTCGATGAGATGAACTGGAATGAAATTGTCGGCTGCATCGGCGGAGACGATACGATTCTCTGCGTGGCAAGAGACGATGATGCGGCGCTTGTGGCAGCAGAACGACTGAAAAAAATGGTGGACGGCATGGAGGAGACGGGCGAAGAGTTCTAAAGAACGCACGTCTCTGCAAAAAGAGACAAAAAGATGACAGCAGGTGTGACACCGGAGGAAAAGAATGCTCACAAACTTACACGTAAAAAATCTGGCCCTGATCGACGAAGCGGAAGTGGAGTTCGGTCCGGGCCTGAATATACTGACCGGAGAAACCGGAGCCGGAAAATCCATCCTGATCGGTTCGATCAACGCGGCGCTTGGAAAGAAGATATCCCGCGAGATGATCCGGACGGGAGAGACAAGCGCGCTGGTGGAACTGGTCTTTGAAACCGAAAATCCGCATGTGCTGGAGCTGTTAAAAGAGATGGATCTCGAGGCGGAGGAGGGTCAGGTGATTATTTCCAGAAAGATCACCGGATCCCGCAGCGTCTGCCGCATCAATGGCGAGGCATGCAATATCTCGCAGGTAAAAGCTCTTGCGTCCCTGCTGCTCGACATCCACGGCCAGCATGAGCACCAGTCGCTGCTCTATCCGGACCGGCAGATCGCGATTCTTGACGCGTTTGCGGGAACCGAGGCGGCCACGGCAAAAGGAGAGGTCCGGGCGCTGTACCAGGAGTGGAAGAATGTCCGAAAGGAGCTCTCGGCGTACGAACTCGACGAGGAGGCAAGAAAGCGGGAGGCAGCATTTCTTACGTTTGAAATCAACGAGATTGATCAGGCAGAGCTAAAAGAGGGCGAGGACGAAGCGTTGGAAACTGCGTACCGGAAAATGGGCCATGCGAAAAAGATCGCGGAATCTCTGCAGACGGTATATGCGATCACCGGCTACGGTGCAGAGAACAGCGCCGGGGAGCAGGTCGGCCGCGCAATCCGGGAGCTGCAGCAGGCCGCGGTGTACGACGATGCACTTTCCGGTCCGTCGCAGACCCTTTCCGATATTGACGGACTGCTGAATGATTTCAACCGCGAAATTTCCGCATATCTTTCCGAACTGACCTTTTCCGAAGAAGAGTATTACGAGACGGAAAAGCGGCTCGATGAGATCAACCGCCTGAAAGCAAAGTATGGAAAGACGATGGAAGAGATCGCCGCATACCGCGAAGAACAGCAGAAAAAACTGGAAAAACTGGAAAATTTTGAGAGCTGCCGCGCCGCACTGCAGGAGCAGTTACAGAAAACGGAGCAGAAACTGGATGCGGCCGCACATAATCTGTCCAAAATCCGCAGAAACTATGCAAAACGGCTCGAAACACAGATTATCGAAGGTCTGCGCGACCTGAATTTCCTGCATGTCGCATTTGAAATTTCATTTGAAAAGACAAAAAGCTACACCGAAAACGGAACCGATGCTGTGGAGTTCTTAATCTCCACAAACCCGGGCGAAGCGATCCGTCCGCTGGCGAAAGTTGTTTCCGGCGGTGAACTGTCGCGAATCATGCTTGCAATCAAGACGATTCTTGCCGACCGCGACGAGACAGAAACCCTGATTTTCGATGAAATCGACACCGGAATCAGCGGAAGGACGGCGCAGAAAGTTTCCGAAAAAATGGCACAGATCGGGCAGCGCCATCAGGTCATCTGCATCACCCATCTGCCGCAGATCGCAGCGATGGCAGATTCTCATTTTGAAATCGAAAAAAACGTCGAAGAAAACGAGACCGTCACATCGATCCATCCATTATCCGAGGAAGATTCTGTCAGAGAACTGGCAAGAATGCTCGGCGGCGCGAAAATTACAGATTCTGTTCTGGCAAATGCCAGCGAGATGAAGGAATTGGCACAGGTACAAAAATCTGCAAGACTCAAATAAAGAGAAGTCCGCATACTAAGAGGGAAATCACGAAACAAAGCGTGGTTTCCCTCTTTTTCGCGGGCGGCGAGTCAAAGTCCGTGCCTGCACGAGAACTTGACAACCGCCGCGAAAACAAAAGAAATGCCGCAGTTCTGCCCTGCGGCGGAAAGGATGGGAATGCAAATGACGAGAAAACAAAAATACCGAAGAGTCCTGCTTGCGCTGGCGGCGCTGTTTCTGATCCTCGCCGTTCTTCTTGGCTACGATGCCATGCGCGAATCCCTGCCGGATACGATGTATGTGGATGAGAACAGCGAAAGCCCGTTTCAGCCGCTCACGAAACATCCGCTTCTGACGATTTCGGAAGATACGAAGGAAGCAGAAAAAACCGAATTCGGAGAAACGGGAGAAACGGTTGTAGAATGTTCCGCCGCCGGGATCCCGCTGAAAAAGATCCGTGTGATCCAGGAAGAACGGCCGAAAGTTGCCGTCTGCGGCGCGCCGGTCGGTATCTATATGGAGACCGACGGTGTGATGGTGATCCGTACAGCCGAAATCCGTTCGTCCGACGGAACCGTCAGCCGTCCGTCAGAAAATATTCTGCGGGAAGGCGACTATATCACAAAAGTAAACGGACAGAGCATCCGCAGCAAGCAGGAGCTGATTGATGCAGTAAAAGTATCAAACGGTTCCCCGGTGTGTCTTTCCCTGCTTCGGGACGGGGAAACGATCGAGGTGCAGGTGACACCGCAGAAAAGCCAGGACGGCACCTGCCGCCTCGGGGCCTGGGTCCGCGACAATATGCAGGGAATCGGAACACTGACTTTCGTGGAACCGGACGGAACCTTTGCAGCGCTCGGCCATGGAATCAGTGATGTCGATACCGGAAAAATGCTCCAATTGAACGGCGGAGAACTGTATCTGACACAGATTCTGTCTGTGATCCCGGGAAAAGCGGGTGTACCGGGTGAACTGCAGGGCGTGATCCATTACGAAGAAAAGAACCGTATCGGGTCAGTGGCGGAGAATACCATCTACGGTATCCACGGCGTTCTGGACAGGGAAAAAAGCAGTGCACTGCCGCTTACCGTGACGGAAATTGCCTACCGGCAGGAGATCGAGACGGGCCCGGCCACCGTGCGGATGTGCGTGGACAATACGGTAGAAGAGTATGAGGCGGAGATTACGGAAATCGATCTTGGAAGCGAGAATACGAACAAAAATTTTGTGCTCGAAATTACCGATCAACGGCTGCTACAGAAAACCGGCGGTATCGTACAGGGAAATTCCGGCTCGCCGGTGCTCCAGAACGGAAGGCTGATCGGCGCCATTACCCATGTTTTCGTAAACCATCCAGAAAAAGGCTACGGTGTCTTTGCAGAAAACATGCTTGCACGGAACTGAAAAAATATGCGTTAATTTGGTTGAAATTGTTACAAACTTCCGAATTTTTACGGAAAATGTCGATCGAATTTTCAAAAATTTACGGGAAATATATTGAAAATGCGAAAAAATAAAATTATAATGTCTGTGTGATTGGAAAAAGTTCAGAAGAAAACGGATGCAGTGAAATTCCGGAAAGACTATGAGTTTTTGCAAAGGAGAGCTTTATGGAAAAGATCAACATTGCCATCGCGGATGATAACGAACGCATGCAGGAAATGCTTGGGAACGTCATAAAACAGGATGACACGCTTGAACTGATCGGGCAGACCGGAAACGGAAATGATATCTACAGTATCATCCGCGACAAAGAACCGGACGTCGTACTGCTTGACATTTTCATGCCGAAGATGGATGGTCTGACTGTAATGGAGAAAGTCAATGAGGATAAAAATCTGAAAAAAAGACCTGCCTTTATCGTTGTCTCCGCCGTAGGAGAGGAGAGGATCACCGAAGATGCGTTCCGGCTCGGCGCTTACTATTACGTCTTAAAACCGTTCGACAACGAAACTCTTCTGAACCGGATCAAAGCAACAAAAGGAATGACAGCAGTAAGAAGATACCATCCAAGAAATTTTACAAACCCCGGAAAAGAGCCGATCTGTCCGCCGGAAAACAGTCTGGAAATCGATGTGACAAATATGATCCACGAGATCGGCGTTCCTGCCCATATCAAAGGATACCAGTACCTGCGCGATGCGATTCTGCTTTCCGTAGAGGACACGGAAATGCTCAATTCCATTACCAAGATTCTCTATCCGACCATCGCGAAACGCCACCAGACAACGTCAAGTCGTGTCGAGCGTGCCATCCGCCATGCGATTGAAGTGGCCTGGAGCCGCGGCAAAATGGATACAATCGACGAGCTGTTCGGCTATACCGTGAACAACCGCAAGGGTAAACCGACAAATTCTGAATTTATTGCATTAATTGCAGATAAAATACGTCTTGAACTGAAAAATCAGTAAAAAGTAACAAAAAAATCCGAACAAACGGAGAAATTACAGAAGTTTAGACTTTTTTTTCTGGACAAAGTACGGTATAATACAGACAGGACGTTGATTATCCTTTCGCGTTTCATAGGATCGTGACAAAAAGGAAGGAATTACAGAAAAACAAAGATGCGATAATCAGCATGAAATTACAGGAGGATTCTTTTCATGAAAAATATTTTGTTCGTGGCTTCAGAGTGTGTACCGTTCATCAAAACAGGCGGTCTGGCGGATGTAGTAGGTTCTCTGCCGAAGTACTTCCCGAAAGAGTATTTTGATGTGCGCGTGGTGATTCCAAAATACGCAGGAATCAAAGAACAGTTTAAAAATCAGATGCGGTATGTGACAAACTTCTACATGGATCTGAACTGGAGACAGCAGTATGTCGGCATTTTCGAGATGGAATATGAAGGCATCAAATTCTACTTTATCGACAACGAGGAGCATTTCGGAGGAAGCACTCCATATGCGGGCATGCCGTGGGATCTGGAAAAATTTGCTTACTTCAGCAAAGCAGCGCTTTCCATTTTACCGACCATCGGCTTCCGCCCGGACCTCATCCACTGCCACGACTGGCAGACCGGTCTCGTTCCGGTTTACCTGCACGAGCGTTTCCAGGCAGATGAATTCTATCGGGGAATCAAAACCGTCATGACGATCCACAACCTGAAATTCCAGGGCATCTGGGACCGCAAGACGATTCAGAGCATTACCGGCCTTTCCGACTACTACTTCACACCGGATAAGCTGGAGTTCAAACACGATGCCAGCTACTTGAAGGGCGGTCTGGTTTACGCAGATGCGATCACCACCGTCAGCAATACATACGCGCAGGAGATTCAGACCCCGTTCTATGGCGAAGGACTCGACGGTCTGATGTGTGCAAGAGCAAACGATCTGCGCGGTATTGTAAACGGACTCGACTACAATGAGTGGAACCCGGAGACAGACGCTCAGATTGCAAAGAATTTCAATGTAAAGAACTTCCGTAAAGAGAAAGTGAAAAATAAACTGGCACTGCAGGAGGAGTTAGGACTCGAGGTCAATCCGAAGACGATGATGATCGGTATCGTATCCCGGCTGACCGATCAGAAGGGCTTCGACCTCATCAGCTATATGATGGATGAGATGTGCCAGGATGCCGTACAGTTTGTGATCCTTGGAACCGGCGAGGAGCGCTACGAGAACATGTTCCGCCACTTCGCATGGAAATACGACAAGAAGGTTTCGGCAAACATCTACTATTCCGATGCAATGTCACACAAGATCTATGCATCCTGCGATGCCTTCCTGATGCCGTCCCTGTTTGAGCCATGCGGACTCTCCCAGCTCATGAGCCTCCGCTACGGAACCCTTCCGATCGTCCGCGAGACCGGCGGCCTCAAAGACACCGTAGAGCCGTACAATGAGTACGAGGGAACAGGAACTGGATTCAGCTTCACAAACTACAATGCGCATGAGATGATGGGTACCGTGCGGTACGCAGAGCGCATCTATTACGACAAAAAACGCGAGTGGAACAAGATGATCGACCGCGCAATGGCACAGGATTTCTCCTGGGCGAATTCCGCAAAACAGTACGAGGAAATGTACAACTGGCTGATCGGATAAGCTGGTCTGCATTCTGAAAAATAAGAAAAAAATCCCGAAATGGCAGAAGAGGAAAGAAAAGCCGTTTCGGGATTTTTTTGCAGTATTTTTGGGTTGCGGCAGGAGAGTGGAATATGCTACACTTGTGCATAAGGATATATTCGAAGCAGCTCCGGTGCAGAGGATTTGGGGGCTGAAAAAAGACACAAGAAAAACAGTTGACAACAAAGCAGATTTGTAATAGTATGTATACAGAAGCGAACGAACGTTCGCATGGTAAGGAGAATATTCAGTATGGGAAATAATAACGAAGATAAACTGCGTGCACTCGATGCCGCACTTGGACAGATTGAAAAACAGTACGGAAAAGGAGCTGTCATGAAGCTCGGAGATTCCGCAGCAAACATGAACGTGGAAACCATCCCGACCGGCTCTTTAAGCCTGGATATCGCACTCGGCCTTGGCGGTGTGCCGAAGGGAAGAATCATCGAGGTATATGGACCGGAGTCTTCCGGTAAAACAACCGTAGCGCTCCACATGGTAGCCGAAGTACAGAAACGCGGCGGAATCGCCGGCTTCATCGATGCAGAGCATGCGCTCGATCCGGCCTATGCCAAAAACATCGGTGTTGATATTGAAAACCTTTATATCTCACAGCCGGACAACGGCGAGCAGGCACTTGAGATCACCGAGACGATGGTTCGTTCCGGTGCGGTAGACATCATCATCGTGGACTCTGTTGCAGCCCTCGTTCCAAAAGCCGAGATCGACGGCGACATGGGAGATTCCCACGTCGGACTGCAGGCGCGTCTGATGTCTCAGGCACTCCGGAAACTGACTGCAGCGATCAGCAAATCCAATTGTATTGTTATCTTTATCAACCAGCTGCGTGAAAAAGTCGGTGTCATGTTCGGAAATCCGGAGACTACAACCGGCGGCCGTGCACTGAAATTCTATTCTTCCATCCGTCTTGATGTCAGAAGAATTGAAGCCTTAAAGCAGGGCGGAGAGATGGTCGGAAACCGTACCAGAATCAAAGTCGTGAAAAACAAAGTAGCTCCGCCGTTCCGCGAGGCAGAATTTGATATCATGTTCGGAAAAGGAATCTCCAAAGAAGGAGACGTTCTGGATCTGGCAGCTTCCGTCGGCATCGTACAGAAGAGCGGCGCATGGTTCGCATACGGCGGCGACAAGATCGGCCAGGGACGCGAAAATGCGAAAGCATACCTGCGCGAGCATCCGGAAATCATGGATGAGATCGAGCACAAAGTGCGCGTGGCTTACGGCCTGATCAAGGAAGAAGCGCCGGAAGGCACAGAAGAAACAGCAGCAGTTCCGGAAACCGAAGGAGACGACGAATAAATGTTTGTGACAGAGATTCGTCCTCTGAATAAAAAGAAATCACGGATCCTCTTCGATGACGGAGAGGATCTGGTTCTTTATAACGGGGAAATCCGCGCTTCCCGCATCAAAGAGCAGGAGGAGCTTCCCGATGAGGTTTACGAAAAGCTGGCAGGGGAAGTGCTGACTAAAAGGGCCAAACACCGCGCGATGTATCTGCTGCTCAGACAGATGCGGACGAAAAAAGAGCTGGAAGATAAGTTACGAAAAGACGGCTATCCCGAGAGAGCCATTGAAGAGGCTGTCTCGTACGTGGAGAGCTTTCACTATATCGACGACCGCGCATACGTGGAGCAGTATCTTGCGGGCAGCGGTGCGAAAAAAGGGAAAAAGGCAGTCCTCTATGCGCTGGCACAGAAAGGCGTGGACCGGGAACTGGTGGAATCCGTCCTGGAAGAGCAGGAGGATGCCCGCGATGAGTATGAACTTGCAAAAAGTGCCGCCTTCGCAAAGCTCGGCACGCCGCACCGGCTGGATGAAAAAGAGTACCGCCGTGCCGCCGGTTTTCTGACGCGGAAGGGATTCGGCAGTTCCGAAATCCGTCGGGCACTGGAAGAATACCAAGATTCCGCTGACGAAGAATCCTGAATATTCCCGGCGATTCCGCCACATGCCGCGAAATTATGTGCAATAAATTACATGAATATTTTTAAAACATTGACAAATTTGTGAAAACAGTATAAAATTGTAGTGTTGTAAATGTGCAATGAAAACTAAATAAGGAGGTGCTCCGGTAATGGGTACAGGTATTACAATTCTGCTGGTATTCATTGCTGTAGTAGTCACGCTGCTTATTGCGGTTCCTGTTACCAGGAAAATTGCTGTGGACAATAAAATCAAGCAGGATGCTGAGAAAATTGGCACAGCGGAAGAAAAGGCGAGAAACATCATAGATGAAGCACTGAAAACTGCCGAAACTAAGAAACGGGAAGCCCTGCTGGAGGCGAAGGAGGAGTCTCTTCGTACGAAGAATGAAGTAGAAAAAGAGACCCGAGAGCGCAGAGCGGAACTGCAGAAATATGAGAAGCGCGTTTTATCGAAAGAAGAATCTGTAGATAAAAAAGCGGACGTATTGGAGCGTCGTGAAAACGAAATTGCAGCAAAAGAGGCAAGCGTCAGAAAGAAAGAAAAGGAAGTAGACGGTCTACACGAAAAAGGAGTACAGGAACTGGAAAGAATTTCCGGTTTTACCTCCGAGGAAGCAAAAGAGTATCTGTTAAAATCTGTGGAAGACGAAGTAAAAATCGACACAGCAAAGCTCTACAAAGAGCTGGAGAGCAGAGCAAAAGAGGAAGCAGGCCGTAAGGCAAAAGAGTATGTGGTAACAGCTATTCAGAAATGTGCTGTCGATCACGTATCCGAGAGTACCATCTCCGTGGTACAGCTTCCGAGCGATGAAATGAAAGGCCGCATCATCGGCCGTGAAGGACGAAACATCCGTACACTCGAAACCATGACAGGCGTTGACCTGATCATCGACGATACACCGGAAGCAGTCGTTCTTTCCTCATTCGATCCGATTCGCCGTGAGGTGGCAAGAATTGCTCTGGAAAAACTGATCGTAGACGGAAGAATCCATCCGGCCCGCATCGAAGAGATGGTAGAAAAGGCCCGCAAAGAAGTAGAACAGAATATTCGCGAGGAAGGCGAGGCAGCCGCACTGGAAGTCGGTGTACACGGACTTCATCCGGAGCTGATCCGTCTCCTTGGAAGAATGAAATTCCGTTCCAGCTACGGACAGAATGCATTAAAGCATTCGATCGAGGTAGCACAGCTTTCCGGTCTCCTCGCAGGAGAGGTAGGATGCGATGTCCGCATGGCAAAACGTGCCGGACTGCTTCATGATATCGGTAAATCCATCGACCATGAGGTAGAAGGATCTCACATTCAGATCGGTGCAGATCTCTGCAAAAAGTACAAAGAATCTCAGATTGTGATCAACACAGTAGAATCACATCACGGGGATGTAGAGCCCCAGTCTCTGATTGCATGTATCGTTCAGGCAGCGGATGCAATTTCCGCAGCAAGACCGGGTGCAAGAAGAGAAACACTCGAAACATATACCAACAGATTAAAACAGTTGGAAGACATCACGAATTCGTTCAAGGGTGTCGAAAAATCTTTTGCTATTCAGGCTGGTAGAGAAGTCCGCATCATGGTTGTTCCTGAGCAGGTATCCGATTCTGAAATGGTACTGCTCGCAAGGGATATCTCGAAACAGATCGAAGCTGAACTGGAATACCCGGGACAGATCAAGGTCAATGTTATCCGCGAGAGCCGTGTAACGGATTACGCGAAATAAAAGACTTTCTACGAAACAATTTAATAACGAAATCAAAAAGAGGCTGTGGACATGAGCAATCATGTTCCACAGCCTTTTCAGTGTGTATAAGAACAGTAAGTTTCAAAAGAATTTATACGTGCCGTATCCGGTTCGAGCGCATTTTCTGAGGTGTAGAGCCATACAGCTTTTTGAAGGTCCGCATAAAAATTTTGTAATTCGACAGCCCGTTTTTCTCCATCAGTACCGTGATCGTTTCGTCGGAATTCTGTAAATCTTCGTACAGGTGCATCGTGCGCACATCGTTCAGATATTCGAGAAAGGTCTGTCCGGTATACTTTTTAAAGAGCCGGCAGAAATACTCCTTCGAGAGCGCCAGGGAATCCGCGGCTGTTTCGAGGCTTAACGGTTCCGGGTAATGCACTTTCACCCAGTTCATAACGTGTGTCACGCGCTGCAGATCGCGCTGTGAACCCGTGAGGGATGCCGAAGGGATCTGGTGGGAATACGACCGGCAGAGATGGTACAGAAATTCGTACAGTCGTGAGGTAAAGAGAAGCTGGTATGAATCGGAAGGATTCTGCCGGATCTCGTTCATCTCCGAGAGCAGTGCGCGGAGCGGAGCCGGCTGTTCCGAGCAGGGAATGATCGTGTCGAAACGCATCGTATCAAAGTCCGGCAGATATTGGCGCATCTGGCTTGCGGAAATCTGCAGCAGAAGATATGTACAGGTGTTGGAGCGCGTCATATGGAGGTCGCCGGAGTTGATGATAATCAGATCGCCCTCGTTTAACTGATACTCCGTTGCCTGGACAATCGCGGAAAACTGTCCCCTGATCAGATAGAGAATTTCCACATATTCGTGCCAGTGCGCCGGAAAAACAAAAGCGGGCGCATCCTGCAGCTCAAAACGGACGTGCAGCAGATCGGTTTCGTGTATTGTTTCGTAAAAGCAGGATTCCATAAGTACCTCCAGGATGTGATAGAAATATACGTCAATTATAATCAAAAAAGATAAGAATATTGTACCAGAAATTGGGCGAAATATCAATATCAACCAGAGAAAGGACAAGAAAGGAACTAGAAGTTACACGAAAAAGGGAAGATAATGGAGACATTAGCACGAAACAAAGTTTGGGAGGAACAAAGACATGAAAGCAAAGGTAAGAACCTTTAACGGAACTACATCTCCGGAAGTAACCCAGCGTGAAACAGATCACCGCAAACTTGCCCGCGAGGCAGCAGCAGAGGGATTCGTTCTTCTGGAAAACAAAGATCATTTCCTGCCGCTGGCAAAGGGCAGCAAGGTAGGTCTTTACGGAGCAGGTGCGATCCGCACCATCAAAGGAGGCACCGGTTCCGGCGATGTCAATGAGCGTGACAGCGTTAATATTTTCCAGGGCATGAAAAATGCAGGCTACGACGTAACAAGCAGTGAATGGCTGGAGGATTACGATAAACTCTACGTACAGGCAAGACTGGACTGGAAAAATGAGATTTTCACAAAATTGAATGGAGACGACACAAAATTCTTTGATGCTTACTCTGCAACCCCGTTCTTTATGCCATCCGGAAACCCAATCGATGAAGAGAAAGCAGCAGCCGACGGTGCAGACACCGCATTCTTCGTTCTGGCACGTATCGCAGGAGAGAACAAAGACCGTTTTGATACGGAGGGTGACTACTTCATCTCCAAAGAAGAGAAAGCTATTCTGGCACAGGTTTCCAGATGCTATAAAAACGTTGTTCTTGTTATCAACACCGGCGGCCTGATGGATCTGGCATTCGTAGAAGAATTTGACAATATCCGCTCTATTTTACAGTACGTACAGGCAGGCCAGGAAGGCGGAAATGCATTTGCTGATGTTGTAAGCGGCGATGTAACCCCATCCGGAAAAATGACAGATACCTGGGCAAAAGATTACTATGATTATCCGGGTGCAGAGGTTTACAGCTACAAGAGCGGCGACCTCATGAAAGAAAAATACGAAGAGGGTATCTTCGTTGGATACCGTTACTTCGATACCTTTGAAGTACCAGTCCGTTACTCCTTCGGTTACGGTATGTCCTACACCGATTTCGAGATCAGAACCGATGACATCAAAGTAAGCGGCCGCGGTATGATGAATCCGAAAGTAAGCGTGACTGTTACCGTTACCAACACCGGCGATACTTATGCAGGAAAAGAAGTTGTACAGATCTACGCTTCCTGCCCGCAGGGCAGACTGGTGAAAGAGTTCCGCCGTCTGGCAGGCTTTGGAAAAACAAAACTGCTGGCTCCGAAGGAATCCCAGACCATGACCATCACCTTCCCGCTGTATCAGCTGACTTCCTATGAGGAGGAAAGTGCATCCTGGATTCTGGAGCCTGGCATGTATGGTATCTGGATTGGAAATGATCTGAATACATCTGTTCTCTCCGGCGCGCTGGAGCTGGACGAGAAAGCAGTCATGACAGCGTGTGAAAATATCTGCCCGCTGAAAGAGGAATTGAATGAGATTGTTCCTGATGCAGAAAAAGTTCAGGCAAGAGAGGCTGCATGGCAGAAGGAAGTAAAAGAAAAGAGAATGAGCGTGATCGAGCTTAAAGCATCTGAGATCCCAACTGAGAAAGTAGATTACCAGCGGTACCGGAAGAGCTTCCTGGAAAAGCAGGAAAGATTGTGGAATCCCTTTCTGTGGATCAGCTGGCACTCCTTGCAACCGGTGATCCGGGAAGAGCACAGGGCAACGCGCTTGGCTCCGCAGGAATTTCTGTTCCGGGAGCAGCAGCAGAGACATCCCCGTGTGCTTCGGAGGAGCCGTGGAATGTAACCACCATTGCTCTGGTGGACGGACCTGCAGGTCTTCGTCTGAAGAGAGAATACCAGGTAGACAACGGAAAGATCGTAGCGAGCGATTTCCTGGCGGCCCTGGAAGGCGGATTCTTCAGCAAACCGCAGGAAAAACGCGGAACAACCTATTATCAGTTCTGTACCGCAATTCCGGTTGGAACACTTCTGGCACAGAGCTGGGATGTAGAACTGATCAAGAGAGTCGGCGAGATGATCGGCCATGAGATGGAGCTGTTCAACGTAACACTGTGGCTGGCACCTGGCATGAACATCCACAGAAATCCGCTCTGCGGAAGAAACTTTGAATATTATTCCGAGGATCCGCTGCTTGCCGGTATGATGGCGGCTGCTATGACGCTCGGTGTACAGAAGGTACCGGGCTGCGGAACCACGATCAAACACTTCGCATGCAACAATCAGGAGGATAACCGTATGGGCTCCGATTCCATCCTGTCCGAGCGTGCACTGCGTGAGATCTATCTGAAAGGTTTTGAAATCGCAGTCAAAGATGCACAGCCGATGTCCATTATGACATCTTACAACCTGATCAATGGTGTGCACGCTGCAAACTGCTACGATACCTGCACGAAAGCAGCGAGAGATGAGTGGGGATTTGCAGGAGCTATCATGACCGACTGGACAACCACCAACGTACAGATCCAGGGCGAGTGTACGGCAGCGGGCTGCATGAGAGCCGGAAATGACATGGTAATGCCGGGTCTGCCGGAGGATCACGAGAACATCAAAAAAGAACTTGCAGATGGAACTCTGACGATGGCAGAACTGAAACGCTGCATCTATAACACGGTAAATATCGTACTGCAGTCCAATATGTACGAGGGCGCAGTCAGCTACCTTGATCAGTTCGATGATCTGGATACCTATCTTGTCGTGAAATAAAAGAAGTGAAAAATATCTTATGGGGATATACAAAAAGCAGGGTTTGAAATGATCGGACATTTCGGTGCGTGAGACATTGGGGGACCCTGAAAAGAGGAAAGAAGTGCCATTCGCAGATGGGGGTCTGCGGAGCAGGCACTTCTTTTACGTATATCGTCTATGAACCGTGAATACATTGACAGTAAGGCAGAAAATAAGGAGGCGCAAAAAGCAAATGAGAGAACGGGATGAGAATGCATATATTCGTTTTTTTGCCCTCTGGTTTGCGGCCGGTATGACCCTCGGTGTACTGCTGCTGCTTACGGCATCCCACACGGGAATGAAGGAGGGAAATAGCGTCCGCCTCTTTCAGGCGGAGGCGTTTTTGGGAAGAAAAATTTCCGCAAAGGCCTGCTTTTCCTATCTTCTAAAGGTACGGTTAGCACCGGCATTTGCGGGACTTCTCTTTGGATTGACGGCAATCGGTGCGTATTTTGCCACTGCTGCCGTTTGGGCATATGGTTTTCTGTGTGGCGTCTTTCTCTCGGCTGCCTATCTGCAGAACGGAATGGCAGGTCTTTTATTCTTTTTTCTGGCTCTTTTTCCGCAGATTTTCCTCTACCTTGCCGCGTTATTTCTGATGGCTGCTGCGTGCAGCCGGATGGCAGAGACGAATCACCTTGCCGGCGGCATACAGAAAAAGGAATATTTTTGCTTCGGCGTGCGCTACTTCTTTGCACTGATCCTGCTTCTGTGGGGTATTCTGCTTGAGAGTTATGTCAATCCGTGGTTTCTTGCGAAAATCCTGTAAAAACGGTCTGAAAAGGGAATTGCATTTTTGAAAAAACGTGTATATAATTAAAAGCATTGTTACCCTTTATCGGGCAGTGAGAGGGAGAAAAAAGCAAAAAGGAAAAAAGCTATGCAGGAAACGATACAGTCATTTACGGACTATCTACAGACGGAAAAGAAAGCGTCAAAAAATACAGAAGTCTCCTATCAGCGCGATCTTCGAAAGCTGGCAGTTTTTTTGAAGGAGCACGGAATAGAAAAACCGGAGCAGATGAATGCAACGGTTTTAAATTCTTATTTATTATATCTGGAGCGGGAACACTTCTCCCCGGCAACGATCTCGCGCAGCATTGCGGCGATTCATATGTTTTGCCAATATGCATGTCAGGAGGGAAAAATGGTATCTGACCCGTCGAAAGCGTTGCAGCCACCGAGGGTTGAGCGGAAAATGCCGGAGATCCTTTCCATCGCAGAGGTCGATCTGCTGCTTCGCCAGCCCAAAACCGACACGCCAAAGGGTATCCGCGACAAAGCAATGCTGGAAATGCTGTATGCGACCGGTATCCGCGTCAGTGAGCTGATCCATTTGAAGATACAGGATGTCAACCTTATGATGGGCTACATCACCTGCCGCGATGAAAAGGAGCGGATCGTTCCGTTCGGCGGACCGGCGAAAAAGGCGTTGGAGCAGTATCTGGGGAGTGCGCGCGCAGCCCTGATGCATGGACGGGAGGACGATGTACTGTTTGTCAACTGTTCCGGAGGTCCGATGAGCCGTCAGGGGTTCTGGAAAATTCTGAAATCCTATGCAAAATCCGCAGGCATTACGGCGGATATTACGCCGCATACCCTGCGTCATTCGTTTGCAACCCATCTGCTGCAAAACGGTGCGGACTTAAAGAGTGTCCAGGAGATGATGGGACACGCCGATATTTCGACGACGCAGATGTATCTCCACCTTGGTGTGAATAAAATCAGGGATGTGTACCGGAAGGCACATCCGAGAAAGTAAAGGTGGAACAGAAAAGTAAAACGATAGAAAAACCTCCGCCGCAGACTGGTGAAAAACTGCAGCGAAGGTTTTTGATGTTTTTAGGGTGTTGAGAAAATTTAGCACTCCTCAGCGATATCATAAATCAGGCGTTCGGTCTGATCCCAGCCAAGGCACGGGTCAGTGATGGATTTACCATAGACATGATTTCCGCATCCGATTTTCTGATTGCCAGGCTCCAGATAGCTTTCGATCATAACACCTTTTACGAGACTTTCGATATCCTTGTTGCATCGTCTTGTGTGCAGAACGTCTTTGACGATACGGATCTGCTGCTCGTATTTCTTTCCGGAGTTGGAATGGTTGGCATCGATGATGGTAGCCGGGTTTACGAGATGTGTTTCGTTGTATTTCTCCAGCAGAAGCTGAATGTCCTCGTAGTGATAGTTCGGCACGGAGTTGCCGTGCTTGTTGGTCGCACCGCGGAGAATGGTGTGCGCCAGCGGATTTCCGCTTGTCTTTACCTCCCAGGTACGGTAAATAAAGGAGTGGGAGCCCTGTGCGGCAATGACGGAGTTGATCATAACAGAAAGATCACCGCTGGTCGGGTTTTTCATGCCGGCCGGAATGTCGATGCCGGAAACAGTCAGACGGTGCTCCTGGTTTTCTACGGAACGTGCGCCGACCGCAACATAGGAGAGAATATCGGACAGATAGCTCCAGTTGGACGGATACAGCATTTCGTCTGCAGAAGTCAGATCAGTCTCTTCTACTACACGCATATGCATTTTACGCATGGCGATCAGGCCGTGCAGCAGGTCCGGCTTTCCTTCCGGGTCCGGCTGATGAACGATACCTTTGTAGCCTTCACCTGTGGTACGCGGTTTGTTGGTATAGACACGCGGGATGATGATCAGTTTGTCGGATACTTTGTCGGCAACCTTTGCCAGACGGTGATTGTACTCCAGAACAGCGTCTTCGTTGTCTGCGGAGCAAGGTCCTACGATAACAAGAAATTTATCGGAATCCCCGGTAAAGACTTTTGCGATTTCAGCGTCACGCTGTTTTTTGATTTCGGTTGCGCGGGCGCTTAAGGGATATTGTTCCCGGATCTCTGTTGGGGTGGGAAGTTTTCTTACAAATTCAAGGCTCATTTTCGTTCTCCTTTATCTTAGATGCACTTCTTTTCTAGCTGCGGACAGAGGAGCGTTCTTGTGTGCCCCGTCGCAAACTATCTATAAATTATAATACATAACGCGAAGATTGTCGATATTTTTTCGGCGAAAATTCTGTTTCTCTTAAAAAAGATAGAAAAAAGGTATCAATGAACAGCAAATCCGTTTGCAGATTCCCGATGCAGGAACAAAAGTGCCATTGTCATAATGGTAAGTTCACTTGCAAGAATACCATAGAGATAGCCACGGATGCCGAAAACCGGGACGAGAAAAAGAATTGCAAGAATACGAATTACATCTCCGGCAAGGTTCTGGAAAAAAACGAGAGAAGTTTTTCCAAGGCCGTTTAAAATGCTTCCAAGTGTCGTTTCTAGATAGAGAAAAGGACTTAAAAATGAAAGGATACGCAGAAAAACGCCGACTTCTTCGTTTTGAAAAAGGAAACGTCCAAGCCACGGACCGAAAAAGAAAAAGGCAAAAACAGCGGAAGTGCCAAGCAGCACACAGAAAGAAATTGTATAACGGATCGTGTCTGATATTTGCTCCGGCGTACCGTCGGCCTGCTGTTTTGCTACGCCGGGCAGAAGCATGACGGACACCGCGTGGGTGATGGCAGATGGAAAAAAGATCATAGGAAGTGCCATACCGGTGAGAATGCCATACTGCGAGAGCGCTGCTTTCCGGGAAAGACCGAAGGTGACCAGACAGCCGGGGAGCAGAGCACTTTCAATGCTGTGGAGGACATTCAGAAGAATACGGTTCAGCGTAAGCGGAAGATTCAAAACGGCAAGCTCTCGGAAGGTATCGTACCAGAGGGTCTTTTCTTTGAAAAAAACAGAAATCGGGCGGTGTTTCTGAGGGGACCTGCTGTGCGAGACGGACAGGCAGGCCATCAGAAAGAGACACGAAAAGAGTTCGCCGGCGGCAGTACCGAATGCAGCGACAGCGGCAGAGGGGAGGCTTGTGGAAAGACAGAAAAGCCAGGCAAGGTAGGAAGCGCCCATGCGCACGAACTGTTCCAAAAGCTGGCAAAAAGAAGGCAGTGCCGTCTGATTCTGGCCAAGATACCATGCCGAGAGACAGTTGTGGATCCCGGAGGGGAGAATGCCGAGTGATAAAATCCGGAGGAGCAGAATCGTCCGCGGCTCAAAAAGAAGCCGTGTTCCGATAAAATCCGCGCTGAAAAAGAGAAAGATGGAGGCGGAGAAGGAAAGTATCACTACAATGCCGCATCCGGCCGCCAGACAGATCTTTGCCCGTCTGGAATCCTTTTTGGCAAGGTACGATGCGACAAAGCGCGAGAGCACCGTCTGCATGCCGCCTGCGCCAAGGGAGAGCATCAGTGCGTAGAGTGGTGTGGCGAGCTGGTAGATACCAAAGGCTTCCGCACCGATCCGGCGCGACAGGAATATTCTATAGAGAAATCCAAGAATTCTGCAGATGATCCCGGACGCGGTCAGGATCAGTGTGCCAAGAAGAAGCGTGTTCTTTCTTGTGATTTTCAGCATGGGATAGACTCCTTTCACGGCATTGCGCAGATAGTCTAAAATATGCGAAAAAACTCCTTGACAGAACCCCGTGATAGGTGCTATTCTGAGTGAGAAATAAATCCGATTAAAACTGTCGGAATTGGAAAACGACAGCACAGGAAAAAGGAGAACCAGGAATGAAATTATCGACCAAGGGAAGATATGGCCTGCGTGCCATGATCGATCTGGCGAGTCACGAAGAAGAGGGTGCAGTGTCCATTGCCAGCATTTCAGAACGCCAGAATATCTCAGAGAGCTATCTGGAGCAGCTGGTGCGTCCGCTTCGAAAAGCCGGATTCATTGAGAGTGTGCGGGGAGCAGGCGGTGGATATGTACTTGCAAAACCGGCAGATTCCATTTCGGTAGGAGATGTTCTCCGTGTGCTGGAGGGCGGACTCGAGGCAGTCACGTGCTCGGTCAATGAAGGCCTGGGCGGCTGCGATGCGGCCGATTTCTGCGTCACGCGTTTTGTGTGGCAGAGGATCAATGAGGGAATTACGAACGCTGTGGATTCCATCAGCCTCGGAGAGCTGGTTCAGCAGAGCCGGCAATTAGAGAAAAACAGAAACAGCGATAGAAATGACAAGGAGTGAACAACAATGATTTATCTGGACAATGCGGCAACAACAAAAACAGCCCCGGAAGTTGTCGAGGCTATGCTTCCTTATTTCAGCGAATACTACGGAAATCCATCCAGTATTTATGCAATTGCAGGAAAAAGCAAAGAAGCCATCACCAAAGGAAGAGAGCAGATCGCAAACGTGCTCGGCGCAAAACCGGAGGAAATTTATTTTACAGCCGGCGGCAGCGAGTCCGATAACTGGGCGTTAAAAGCTACCTTTGAAGCATATAAAAATAAAGGAAACCACATCATTACCACAAAAATCGAGCATCATGCGATTCTTCATACCTGTGAGTATCTGGAAAAAGAGCGCGGTGCGAAAATCACCTATATCGGCGTCGATGAGAACGGCGTTGTCAATCTGGATGAACTCGAAGCAGCCATCACACCTGAGACCATTCTGATTTCCGTTATGGCGGCAAACAACGAAATCGGAACGATTCAGCCGATCAAGGAAATCGGAAGAATTGCAAAAGAACACAATATTTTATTCCACACAGATGCCGTACAGGCATTTGGCCAGATCCCGATCAATGTGGATGAGTGCAATATTGATATGCTCAGTTCCAGCGGTCATAAGATTAACGGACCGAAAGGAATCGGCTTCCTTTACATCCGAAAGGGTGTGAAAATCCGCTCCTTCGTACACGGCGGTGCGCAGGAAAGAAAACGCCGTGCCGGAACAGAAAATGTACCGGGCATCGTAGGATATGGAGTTGCGGCAGAGCGTGCGGCAAGAACTATGGCGGAGCGTACCGCAAAAGAAATCGAAGTACGTGATTATCTGATCAACCGTATTTTAACCGAGATTCCGAACTGCCGTCTGAACGGCGATCCGGTAAAACGTCTGCCGAACAACTGCAACATCAGCTTTGAATTCATCGAGGGAGAGTCCCTTCTGATCATGCTGGATATGAAAGGTATCTGCGCATCCAGCGGTTCTGCATGTACTTCCGGATCCCTGGATCCGTCCCATGTACTGCTGGCCATCGGACTGCCGCACGAGAAAGCACACGGTTCCTTACGTCTGACTTTAAGTGAGGAGATCACAAAAGAGGACGTTGATTTCGTTGTAGAGCAGATCAAAGCGATCGTAGACCGTCTGCGCAGCATGTCCCCGCTGTATGAGGATTACATCAAAAAACAGCAGGGTAAATAAGTTAAAAAAAAATAAGACAGTCCATCCAGAAAGCCGGTACAGAAAAATTCAGGTAAAAGCTGTGCCGGAGGAGGACTGCTTTGAAATAGTTCAGGAGGAAGAATAACAATGTACAGTGAAAAAGTAATGGATCATTTCCAGCATCCGAGAAATGTAGGAGAAATTGAGAACGCAAGCGGTGTAGGTACCGTTGGAAATGCAAAATGCGGCGATATCATGAGAATGTATCTTGACATCGACGATAACGGAATCATTCAGGACTGCAAATTCAAAACCTTCGGCTGCGGCGCCGCAGTTGCAACCAGCAGTATGGCAACCGAGCTGGTAAAAGGAAAAACCATCCAGGAAGCTCTGGAAGTAACCAACAAAGCCGTTATGGAAGCACTCGACGGACTTCCGCCGGTCAAAGTTCACTGTTCTCTGCTTGCAGAAGAAGCAATTCACGCTGCACTCTGGGATTACGCAGAGAAACACCACATCAAGATCGAGGTCTTGCAAAACCGAAGTCTGATATCAGCGAGGGCGAGGAAGAGGAAGAATACTAAGTATGGGAAAAAAGAAAGTAGTCGTTGGAATGTCCGGCGGCGTAGATTCCTCGGTGGCAGCGTATCTCCTGAAAAAAGCAGGATACGATGTCATCGGGGTGACCATGCAGATCTGGCAGGATGAGGCCGAGACAGTCCAGGAGGAAAACGGGGGCTGTTGCGGCCTTTCTGCTGTTGATGATGCAAGGCGCGTGGCACAGGTGCTGGACATTCCGTATTATGTCATGAACTTCAAAAAAGAGTTCCGTGAGAACGTCATGGACTATTTCACGAACGAATATCTCTGCGGCAGAACACCGAACCCGTGTATCGCCTGCAACCGCTATGTGAAATGGGAAGCGTTGCTTCAGCGCAGTCTTTCCATTGGAGCGGACTACATTGCGACCGGACATTATGCAAGAATCGAACAGCTTGCCAATGGACGGTATGCGATTGCAAATTCGGTAACAGCGGCAAAAGACCAGACGTATGCACTGTATAATCTGACCCAGGAGCAGCTTTCGCATACGCTGATGCCGGTCGGAGACTACACAAAAGATCAGATTCGTGAGATTGCAGCAAAAATCGGTCTTCCGGTAGCAAAAAAGAAGGATTCCCAGGAAATCTGCTTCGTGCCGGATCAGGATTACGCTTCCTTTATCCGGAACGAGACAGGAATCGTGGCACCGAAAGGCAATTTCGTGAATACAAAGGGTGAAATCCTCGGTACCCATGAGGGGATTACCCATTACACCGTAGGACAGCGCCGCGGACTCGGCCTTCCGATGGGACACCGCGTGTTCGTACTGGAAATCCGTCCGGAGACGAACGAGGTTGTGGTCGGCGAAAATGAAGAGGTTTTCGCAAAAGTAGTAAAAGCAAACAAAGTAAACTATATGGCAATTCCGCCGCTGGAACTTGGAGAAGAGCTCTCCTGCACCGCAAAAATCCGGTACGGGCACAAAGGCTCCCCGTGCGTGATCAAACGGACCGGGGAAGATGAGATTACCTGTACCTTCCCGGACGGCGTGCGTGCTCCGACGCCGGGACAGGCTGTTGTCTTCTACGTGGACGGCTGTGTCGGCGGAGGCGGAACGATTACGGAGGCCGAAAGATGAAAATAGCGGACTGTCATATGCACAGTTTCTTTTCAAGTGACAGCGAAGCACCAACAGAAGAGATGGTAAAACGGGCAGTCGAGCTGGGACTTCCGGCAATCTGCCTGACGGATCACTACGATATGGATTACAGTACCGGCGAGTTCCAGCTCGATACACCGGCGTATGCGGCAAAAATCCGGGAACTGCAGGAAAAATACCGCGACAAAATCGATATCCGATTCGGCGTGGAACTGGGACTGCAGCTCCACTTAAAAGAACGGATGGAAGAGTATGTAAATGCGTGGCCGTTCGACTATGTGATCGGCTCCATGCATGTCATTGACGGAAAAGACCCCTATTATGAGGATGCTTTCCTGGACTGGACAGCAGAAGAGCTGTACCGGGCGTATTTTCGGGCTACAGCAGAAAATATCCGGTTCTTCCACAATTTCCAGACGCTTGGTCATCTGGATTATGTGGTACGCTACTGCAGAGAAAAGGGAAAAGATTACAGCTACCGCGCATTTGCGGACGAGATCGATACCATTTTAAAAGAGCTGATTCAGTACGATATCGCGCTGGAAATCAACACCGGCGGCTACAAGGCAGGCCTTGGCGTGCCGAATCCGACGCCGGATGTCATCAGAAGATACCGGGAACTGGGCGGCGAAAAGATCACCTTCGGTACCGATGCCCACAAACCGGAACATATAGCGTTTCATTTCGCGGACGCGTCAGCTATCGCGCAGGAAGCCGGATTCCGGTACTACGTGCGGTTTAAAGAGAAAAAGCCGGAATATCTGCCGATCCAATAGAAAACACGCAGGAAAAGCCGGAAAAAGCCCCAGAAAGGCTGGATTCCGGCTCTTTCTGCAATAGACGGATCTTTCGAAATTTTGCAGAAATACGGATTGGCATCCGGCTTCTTCACAAATTTTAGAAATAATTTCGTATTTTCTTGAAAATAGAACTTGAATTTTCCGACGAAATTAGGTATTATACAGATAAGGTTGATGTTTCTTTAACAAAGTACAGAGACTCAAAATTAAAATTCACTTTTTAGGAGGAATTGAAAATCATGGCAGTAAAAGTAGCAATCAATGGTTTTGGCCGTATCGGACGTCTTGCATTCAGACAGATGTTTGGAGCAGAAGGTTATGAAGTAGTAGCAATCAACGATTTAACATCCCCGAAGATGTTAGCTCATCTGTTAAAATATGACTCTTCTCAGGGAAAATATGCTCTGGCTGATACCGTAACATCCGATGAAGATTCCATCACAGTAGATGGCAAAAACATCAAAATCTATGCTTTCCCGGATGCTAACAACTGCCCATGGGGAGAGCTTGGCGTAGACGTAGTTCTGGAGTGCTCCGGATTCTACACCTCCAAAGCAAAAGCTCAGGCACACATCAATGCAGGCGCTCGTAAAGTAGTTATCTCCGCTCCGGCTGGTAACGACCTTCCGACCATCGTTTACAATGTAAACCATGAGACCCTGACAGCAGACGATAACATCATCTCCGCTGCATCCTGCACCACAAACTGCCTTGCACCTATGGCAAAAGCTCTGAACGAACTGGCTCCGATCAAATCCGGTATCATGGTTACTATCCATGCTTACACTGGAGATCAGATGACTCTGGACGGACCGCAGAGAAAAGGCGATCTGAGAAGATCCCGTGCAGCTGCAGTTAACATCGTTCCAAACAGCACCGGTGCTGCAAAAGCAATCGGCCTTGTTATTCCGGAACTGAACGGCAAACTGATCGGTTCTGCACAGCGTGTTCCAACCCCAACCGGTTCTACCACAATCCTTACAGCAGTTGTAGAAGGAACTGTAACTGTTGACGAGATCAACGCAAAAATGAAAGCATCTGCAACCGAGTCCTTCGGATACAACACAGATGAAATCGTATCCAGCGACATCGTTGGTATGAGATATGGTTCTCTGTTCGATGCAACTCAGACTATGGTTCTTCCGCTGGACAACGGAACAACAGAGGTACAGGTTGTTTCTTGGTATGATAACGAGAACTCCTACACAAGCCAGATGGTTCGTACCATCAAATACTTCAGCGAGTTAGCATAATTTAACAAACTGAACGGCAAAATTTCAGAGCCCAAAGGGTCCGGTCTGTTAAGGACCGGGCCCTTTTTGCGAATGCGGCGGAAAAATACGGCACAAAAACAGCCCTTTTCCGTGTGCAAAAATTATAAACTGCATTTTTAAATAAGGACCGCGATGCCGCAAAAACAAAGAAACGGCGCGGCAGATGCAGTTGGATATATGGAGGGAAACGCCCATGTTAAACAAAAAAACCGTAGATGATATCAACGTAAAAGGAAAAAGAGTCCTTGTAAGATGTGACTTCAACGTTCCGCTGATCGATGGAAAAATCACAGATGAGAACCGTCTGGTAGCAGCTCTTCCAACGATCAAAAAACTGATCGCTGACGGCGGAAAAGTAATTCTCTGCTCTCATCTTGGAAAACCGAAAGGAGAACCAAAACCAGAGCTTTCTCTTGCACCGGTTGCAGTTCGCCTTTCCGAGCTTCTTGGACAGGAAGTTAAATTTGCAGCAGATCCTGAGGTTGTAGGACCGAACGCAAAAGCAGCTGTTGAGGCTATGAAAGACGGAGATGTAATCCTTCTGGAGAACACCCGTTACCGTGCAGAAGAGACCAAAAACGGTGAGGAGTTCAGCAAAGAACTGGCTTCCCTGTGTGACGTATTCGTAAACGATGCATTCGGAACCGCACACCGTGCTCATTGCTCCAATGTTGGTGTTACCAAATATGTTGACACTGCTGTTGTTGGTTACCTGATGGAGAAAGAGATCGCATTCCTTGGAAATGCTGTCAACAATCCGGAGCGTCCGTTTGTTGCCATCCTTGGTGGATCCAAAGTATCCAGCAAGATTTCTGTTATCGACAACCTGATCGATAAAGTTGATGTCCTGATCATCGGCGGTGGTATGGCTTATACCTTCGCAAAAGCAGCAGGCGGCACCGTTGGTGATTCTCTGCTTGAGATGGATTATCTGGATTATGCAAACAAAATGAAAGAAAAAGCAGCAGCAAAAGGCGTGAAACTGCTTCTTCCGGTAGACAACGTTGTTGCAGATGCATTCTCAAACGACGCAAATACACAGGTTGTTCCGGCCGGACAGATTCCGGATGGCTGGGAAGGTCTGGATATCGGACCGGAAACTGCAAAACTGTTCGCTGATGCTGTTAAAACTGCTAAAACCGTTGTATGGAACGGACCGATGGGATGCTTCGAGATGCCGAATTTTGCAGCAGGAACCAAAGCAGTTGCAGCAGCACTGGCTGAAACAGATGCAGTTACGATCATCGGCGGCGGAGATTCCGCAGCAGCTGTAAACCAGCTTGGATATGGCGATAAGATGACTCATATCTCCACTGGCGGCGGCGCTTCCCTGGAGTTCCTGGAAGGAAAAGAACTGCCGGGCGTTGCAGCAGCAAACGACAAATAAGAATTTATATTCAAAACTAAGGAGATCAAACGATCATGGCAAGAAAGAAAATTATCGCCGGAAACTGGAAAATGAACATGACTCCGAGCGAGGCAGTAGAATTAGTCAATACATTAAAACCACTGGTAGCAAATGACGACGTTGACGTTGTTTTCTGCGTACCGGCCATCGATATCATCCCGGTTGTAGAGGCTGCAAAAGGCTCCAACATCCAGATTGGTGCTGAAAATATGTATTTTGAGGAGAAAGGTGCTTTCACAGGCGAAATCTCCCCGGCTATGCTGACAGACGCTGGCGTGAAATACGTTGTACTTGGCCACTCTGAGAGAAGAGAATACTTCGCAGAGACCAGCGAGACCGTAAACAAAAAAATGCTGAAAGCTTTCGAGCACGGCATCACCCCGATCATGTGCTGCGGAGAAACTCTGGAGCAGAGAGAGCAGGGTGTAACGATGGATTTCATCCGTCAGCAGGTAAAGGTTGGATTCCTGAATGTAACAGCAGATCAGGCAAAAACAGCCGTTATCGCTTACGAGCCAATCTGGGCAATCGGAACCGGCAAAACTGCTACAACAGAGCAGGCTGAGGAAGTTTGCAAAGGCATCCGCGAGTGCATCGCTGAAATCTATGATGATGCAACAGCAGCAGCTATCCGTATCCAGTACGGCGGCTCTGTAAACGCAAAAACTGCACCGGAACTGTTCGCACAGGAGAACATCGACGGCGGCCTGGTAGGCGGAGCATCCCTGAAACCAGATTTCGGAGCTATCGTAAACTACAATAAATAATTGATTTTGTACGAAATCAATCAATAAAACGGGCTAAAACGCCACCAAACACGGTGAATTCGGCAGAAATGCTGAAGGTGAGGTGTTTGGTGGCGTTTTGCTGTTTTTTATGCAACATATAACCCTTGATTTAGCTATAGAGAGTGCCAGTTTGTGCAAAAAGAAATCACTTCGTTTCTGTGTTTTGAAGCGGAGTGATTTTTTGCGCGGATTGAAAAATTCACGTTTTCGTGATATGCTTGTTTTATATCTGTCGACCAGCCGTCCAGAGAGTTTCTGGAAGAAGTAATCAAGGATTATAACAAAATGTTCCATACGAACTACGATACCTCAAGTGATAAATTCCAGAATTATTATAAAGATGTGTCGCTTCGCATGAAGAATAAGGAATTGGACATTCTGATCGTAGTCAATATGTTTCTTACCGGTTTTGATGCGACGACTATGAATACGCTGTGGGTAGATAAAAATCTGAAAATGCACGGACTGATACAGGCGTTTTCCCGTACAAACCGTATTCTGAATTCTATCAAGACCTTTGGAAATATTGTATGTTTCAGAAATCTGCAGAAGCGAGTAGATAGTGCCATTTCCTTGTTTGGGGATAAGAATGCCGGGGGCCTTGTTTTACTGCAGAGCTTTAAGGATTACTATTACGGATATGAATCCGTAGATGGTAAGCTAATGCCAGGGTATGTGGATCTGATGGAGGAATTGAATCATAAGTTTCCGCTGTCAGAACCGCAGATTGTCGGAGAGCAGAACCAGAAGGATTTTATTGCTTTGTTTGGTGCTATTCTTCGTATGAGAAACCTTCTGCTTTCCTTTGACGAATTTAAGGGGAATGAGCTGATTTCTGAGCGCAATTTGCAAGACTACCTTGGACGTTATCAGGATTTGCGTGACGAGTGGAAACGGAAACGCCGGGAAAGTACGGATATTACAGATGATGTGGTGTTTGAAATTGAATTGATCCGGCAGGTAGAAATCAACATTGATTATATTCTGATGCTTGTAAAGAAGTATCATGATACCCGCTGTGAAGATAAGGAAGTGCTGATAACCATCAATAAAGCGATTGATGCCAGCCCGGAGCTGCGCAGCAAGAAACAGCTTATTGAAACCTTTATTGCAGGAATCAATGATGTGGACGATGTTATGGATGAGTGGCATGAATTTGTTGTGGAACAGCGCGATTATGATCTTAATGTAATTATTACGGAAGAAAAATTGAAGCCGAAAGACACACGAAAGTTCATAGAGAATGCGTTTCGGGACGGAGAGATCAAAACAGCGGGAACGGATATAGATAAAATCATGCCGCCAATTTCTCATTTTGGTGGTGGCGGAAGAGCCAAGAAAAAACAGAGAGTCATTGAAAAACTGAAAACGTTTTTTGAAAAATATTTCGGTATCGGTGGTTCGTCTTCCTTTAATGAGCCAGAGCATAAAGCCGTGACATACGATCTGAGCGATCAGGAAACAGTGTTGATGGCGGCAGAATCTGAAGCACCATACGGAAAATAGTCATAAATGAATGGAACCACATTGGAAGCAAAAAGCAAAATAATAGAGTCATCATGGACAAAACTTAATCATGGAGGTGATCGGATGACAATAGAAGAAATCCTTGCTGGAGAATCCAAGAACGTTGAATTCAAAGTACAACGTCCAGACAAGAGCATGAAATATATGAAAACGGTTGTTGCTTTCGCTAACGGAAAAGGTGGGAGGATTATATTTGGTATTGACGATAAAACAAGAGAAGTTGTTGGCATTCCGGAGGATAAAGTTTTTCGGGAGATTGATGCGATTACGAATGCTATTTCTGACAGTTGTGAACCTACAATTATCCCGGATGTTTATTTGCAAAATATAAATGATAAACCTGTAATTGTTGCAGAAATCAGGACGGGACGTCGGAAACCATATTATATTAAGGCAGAGGGGCTGGAGAATGGCGTATATATTCGAGTTTCTGGAACAACACGCCCTGCTGACCGTGATATGTCAAGAGAATTATATTATGAATGCGATGCCCGCTCTTTTGATTCAATAATCCGCAGAGATATAGAAGTGACCGATGAAGATATTAAAAGTCTCTGTGAACAAATGAAGGAAGTTGCTATTGCCAACTGCAAATCCAATCTTCAGCGATCAGCAGTTAAAGATGTAACGAAAAATGTTTTGCTCAGTTGGGGAATTTTGAAAAAAGATGAGAATGAAAAAATCTATCCGACAAATGCGTATATTTATTTAACGGGACAAGGTGGACTCCGTTCCATGATACAGTGCGCTGTGTTTAAGGGAACGACGCGAGCTGTCTTTTTGGATCGACGTAATTATGAAGGACCGCTTTGGAAGCAAGTAGAGGAAGCGGTGCAGTTTGTCCTTAGAAATATTCGTATGGGATGTCGGCTGGAAGGAGTATATCGACAGGATATTTATGAACTGCCGCCGGATAGTATCCGTGAGTTGATCGTTAATGCAGTTATGAATTGCAGTTACATTCAGAATTCTAATATTCAGGTGGCAATTTATGATGATCGCTTGGAGATCACATCTCCTGGTGGACTGCTTCCTGGCGTAACGATTGAGTTGATGAAGGAAGGATTTTCAAAAATCCGAAATCGTTCGCTTGCCAATGCTTTTGCCTATATGAACCTTGTGGAAGCATGGGGAAGTGGTATTCCGAAACTTATGCAGGCTATGCAGGAATACGGATTGCGTGAACCGGAATTTATTGATATGGAAGTAGCTTTCCGCATCAATCTTTATCGCGGCCAGAATGAGGTCATTGAGGTCAAAAATCGAGATCATGACCTCAATCATGGGTCAAATGATCTCAATCGTGAGCCCGATAATCTCAATCATGAGCCTGTTGACCTCGATCGAGATCCCAATGACCCCAATCATGATCCCAAAGATGACCTTGAAATTCAATTGTCAGAAATGATTTATAAAAATCCGAAACTGACTCAGAAAGAATTAGCAAAAGCGCTTGCAGTTTCTACGGCAACGATTAAGCGTATGCTTACAAAAATGCAGCATGAAGGTAAAGTTATCCGTGAGGGGTCTAATCGAAAAGGAAAATGGATATTGACGGATAAAATGAAATAGGATTGATGATTTGATTGGAAAAGGCAAATGAATTTACCGGCTTTTTTAAGAAAATCAGACGAACTTACAGAACAGTTATCAAAGAAACAAGTGATTGCTGTTATGTCGACATATCACAAAAGATATCCTAGACGGAGTGCGTTCATACATGAATTAATAGAATTTGGATATGTGAAATGAACGATTCTGAACTTTTCTTGTGTCCGGGAGCGGCTTTTTCGCACTTGCGGACATCTCCCACATGTGATATGATGGGAACGACAAAAGTGTCGGAAAAACCGCATGATAGAGGGAAAAAACGCGGCAAATCAGACGACGCGAAAGAAAGCATAAAGGAGAATATGATTATGGCAAGAGAAATCATTAATACAGAAAAAGCACCGGCAGCAATCGGACCTTATGTACAGGCAGTCGCAGACAACGGCCTTTTATTTATTTCCGGACAGCTTGGCTTTGATGTAGAGCATGGCAGCGTGATCCCGGAAACCGTAGAAGAGCAGGCAACCCTCTCTTTAAAGAATCTGGACGCAATCATGACAGCAGCAGGAACTGACCGCACGAAAGTGATGAAAACAACCATTTTCCTGACCGATATGAACGATTTTGCCAAGGTAAATGAAGTATACGGTGCTTTCTTTGGTGAGTCCAAACCGGCTCGTTCCTGTGTAGCAGTTGCCGCTCTTCCGAAAGCAGCAAAAGTGGAAATTGAATGCATCGTATCCCTGAAATAAGAGAGAGAGATGAGTATGGCAGAGGAAAGAGTAATTAAAATCGGAATGCTGGGTCTTGGTACTGTCGGTACCGGTGTGTATAAAGTGCTGAAAAGCCAGCAGGAGGAAATGCTTCCGAAGCTGGGAGCACGTGTAGAGCTGAAAAAAATTCTTGTGCGCAATGTGGAAAAAGCAGCTGCAAAGGTTGACGATCCCTCCATCATTACCACCAGCTTCGAGGAGATTGCCAATGACCCGGAAATCGAGATTGTTGTTGAGGTTATGGGTGGAAAACAGCCGGCCATGAATTACATTCTTGCCTGCCTGGATGCTGGAAAGAATGTTGTAACGGCAAATAAAGATCTGGTGGCATCCGAGGGCAAAAAAATCCTTGCAACAGCAAAGAGAAACGGAAAAGATTTTCTCTATGAGGCATCCGTGGCGGGAGGAATTCCGATCATCCGTCCGGTGAAACAGTGCCTTGCCGCCAATCATATCACAGAGCTGATGGGTATTTTCAACGGTACCACAAATTTCATTCTCACAAAAATGTCGCAGGAAGGCATGGAGTTTGGTGATGCGCTCCGTCTGGCGC
This sequence comes from Blautia sp. OF03-13, assembly GCF_003460685.1. NCBI lineage: Bacteria > Bacillati > Bacillota > Clostridia > Lachnospirales > Lachnospiraceae > Blautia > Blautia sp. OF03-13. The sequence continues at coordinate 107,323 of NZ_QTVR01000011.1, forward strand.
AGGACATGGGCTATGCAGAAGCAGACCCGACCGCAGATGTGGAAGGTCTTGATGCCGGCCGCAAGGTAGCAATCCTAGCTTCGGCAGCGTTCAACTCCAGAGTGACATTTGAAGATGTTTACACCGAAGGCATTACCAAAATCACGGCGACTGATATCGAGTATGCAAAAGAGATGGGATGCACGATCAAGCTGCTCGGCGTGGCAAAAGATACCCCGGAAGGAATCGAAGCCCGCGTTCATCCGATGCTGATCGACAGCAATCATCCGCTCGCGACTGTCAATGATTCCTACAATGCCGTATTCCTGACAGGCGATGCCGTACAGGATACGATGTTTTACGGACGAGGTGCCGGAGAGCTTCCGACTGCGAGTGCCGTTGTGGGCGATATTTTCGATGTTGTGCGCAATATTTTATGGAACTGCTGCGGCAGAATCGGCTGCACATGCTACCGGGAATGCCCGATCAAGCGTGTCGGCGAAATTAAGTCGAAATATTTTGTACGCATGCAGATTGAAAATCGGTATGGAACGCTGGCATCGGTAGCTTCTGTCTTTGGAAACAACAAGGTTTCGATTGCACAGATGCTTCAGAAACGTGTCAATGGAAAATACGCCGAGATCGTCGTCATTACGGACGAGGTCAAAGAGCGCCATTTTGAGGATGCCATGCAGATTTTAGGCGGAATGTCGATGATCCAGGAGATTTCTTCGACAATCCGGGTATACTAACAAAATGTAACAATTCAGAGCCATGCGAAATGGAAGAAAAATCGCGAATCCTGCTTGCATGAAGGAGCGCTTTTTCTGGAGTTTCATATGGCGAAAAGCAACATCGAGATGCAGCGTAAGCGGAATCGAGACGGGGCTCTGGATTGTTACCCAAAATTTAAGTAAAGAAGGGAATTCACAATGAGTAAAAAACCAACCGTATTAATGATTCTTGACGGATATGGACTGAATGACAAATGCGAGCATAACGCTGTCTGCGAAGCGAAAACTCCGATTATGGACCAGCTGATGAGCCAGTGCCCGTACGTAAAAGGACAGGCCAGCGGACTTGCTGTAGGTCTTCCAGACGGACAGATGGGTAACTCTGAGGTAGGCCATCTGAACATGGGCGCAGGCCGCGTTGTATATCAGGAGCTGACCAGAATCACGAAAGCAATCCAGGACGGCGATTTCTTCGAGAATGAAGAGCTGGTAAAGGCTGTTGAAAATGCAAAAGCAAATAATTCCGCACTGCACCTGTTCGGACTTCTCTCTGACGGCGGTGTTCACAGCCACATCACCCACGTATTCGGACTTCTGGAGCTGGCAAAACGTAAGGGTCTCGAGAAAGTTTATGTACACTGCTTCCTGGATGGCCGTGACACTCCTCCGGCATCCGGAAAATCTTATGTAGAGCAGCTGCAGGCAAAAATGGATGAGATCGGTGTCGGCGAAATCGGCGTAATCTCCGGCCGTTACTATGCAATGGACCGTGATAACCGCTGGGATCGTGTCGAGCTGGCTTACAAAGCGCTGACAAAAGGGGAAGGCGTAGAAGGAACTGATGCGGCAGAGGCTGTTCAGGCTTCCTATGATGCTGAAAAAACCGATGAGTTCGTTCTGCCGACCGTTCTGAAAAAAGACGGAAAACCGGTTGCAACGATTCAGGATAAAGATTCTGTGATTTTCTTCAACTTCCGCCCGGACCGTGCAAGAGAGCTGACAAGAGCATTCTGTGCAGATGAGTTCACCGGATTTGAGAGAGAAAAACGTCTGGATCTGACCTACGTATGCTTCACGGAATACGATGAGACCATCCCGAACAAATCCGTTGCATTCAAAAAAGAAGAGATCACCAATACCTTCGGTGAGTATCTGGCAGCACATAACATGACGCAGGCTCGTATCGCCGAGACCGAGAAATATGCACATGTAACCTTCTTCTTCAATGGCGGCGTTGAGGAGCCAAATAAAGGTGAGGATAGAATCCTTGTAAAATCCCCGAGGTTGCTACTTATGACCTGAAACCAGAGATGAGTGCTTACGAAGTATGCGACAAGCTGACGGATGCCATCCGTTCCCAGAAATACGATGTCATCATCATCAACTTTGCAAATCCGGATATGGTTGGCCATACCGGCGTTGAGAGCGCAGCAATCCAGGCAGTTGAGGCTGTTGATGAGTGCGTAGGCAAAGCAGTTGATGCATTAAAAGAGGTTGACGGCCAGATGTTTATCTGTGCGGACCACGGAAATGCAGAGCAGCTTGTAGACTATGAGACCGGCGAGCCATACACCGCTCATACCACCAATCCGGTTCCGTTCATTCTGGTTAATGCAGACCCATCCTACACGTTAAGAGAGGGCGGATGCCTGGCAGACATCGCACCGACCTGATCGAGCTGATGGGAATGGAGCAGCCAAAAGAAATGACAGGAAAATCCCTGCTGATTAAGAAATAAAGAGAAATCGTGAAAATGTCCCTGCCGGATTCGTTTTGAAACGGGTGCGGCAGGGATATTTTGCTATAATAATCTGAAAATAAAAATAATTACGCAATAAGAGACAGAATAAAAATGGAAAACAGATAAAAAATCAAAATAAGGTGTTGACAAATGGTGAGAAAACTGATATAGTAAAGTCAACAAAAGAAAACGGAAGAAAAAAACAGAAAGAGAGGACGGACCACCGAGAACATAACGAATTACCCCATAAACTAAGAAAGCGAAGGTATGGACCCAAGAAAACGTAACGAAGTACCCCAAAGCGAAACAAAAGAACAAAAAAAGAAAGGATTCAGTCCAATGCACAGTTCTAACTTATGAAAGCATCCGAAAATGGAAAAATCGGATGGCTTTCATATTGCGTTTTTTATGTTTGAAAAGAATAAGGACTGGAAAAAAGAGGTTTCGACAGAGAGAGTAACATATTTTTCCCATAGCACGGTCATACTGTGAACGCAGAGAAGAAACTTGGTTACTGTTCACTTTGCAGCAAAACAGGAGGGAAAACTATGTTTCGATATTTACCAATTCGAAGCGTGACAGGAAGAGAAATTCTGGATTCGCGCGGAAATCCGACCGTAGAGGTGGAAGTGGCCGTCGGGGAGGGGATTCTCGGGCTGGAAGGCCATATGGGGCGTGCCCAGGTGCCGTCCGGGGCATCGACAGGAAAATTTGAGGCACTGGAAAAAAGAGATCAGGAAGCGCGCTATCTGGGGCAGGGCGTGAGAAAGGCTGTAGAAGCGGTCAATACCGTGCTGGCCGATGCCGTTGTCGGCGAGAATGCGCTCGAGCAGGAGCGGATCGACCATATCCTGTGCCAGGCAGACGGAACCGAAACGAAAGAAAACCTCGGGGCAAACGCCATTCTCGGTGTCTCACTTGCTGTGGCGCGCGCGGCGGCAAATGCGCTTCATCTGCCGCTGTACCAGTACCTGGGCGGCTGCCACACAAGCCGTATGCCCGTGCCGATGATGAATATTTTAAACGGCGGCCGTCATGCCGACAACACCGTCGATCTGCAGGAATTTATGATTATGCCGTGCGGCGCTCCCTCATTCCGGGAGGGTCTTTCCATGTGCGCGGAGATTTACCATACGCTGAAGCAGCTCCTGAAGGAGAAGGGATACTCGACTTCTGTCGGCGATGAGGGCGGCTTTGCGCCGGATTTAAAGGATTCCGATGAAGCACTGCAGCTCATTGTCAATGCGGTCCAGAAAGCCGGCTATGCGCCCGGAAACGACGTGATGATCGCGATCGATGCGGCGGCAAGCGAGCTCTACGAGGAGAGCAGGAACGTCTACTACTTTCCCGGGGAATCCCGTCAGTGCGGAAAGACAGTATTTCGGGATACCGCAGAAATGGTTGCCTACTATGAGGAACTGATCGAAAAATACCCGATCGTATCCATCGAAGACGGGCTGTGCGAGGACGATTTCGAAGGCTGGAAACAGATGACGGAAGCGCTCGGGAACAGAGTACAGCTGGTCGGGGATGATCTGTTTGTGACGAATGTAAGAAGGCTTTCCTGCGGCATTGCACTTGGCACGGCAAATGCGGTTCTGATCAAGGTAAACCAGATCGGAACGCTCTCTGAGGCGCTGGATGCGGTGGAGATGGCGCAGAGAGCAGGGTACCGCGCCGTCATTTCCCACCGGTCCGGAGAGACAGAGGATGATTTTCTGGCAGACCTTGCCGTCGCGACAGGCGCCGGCCAGATCAAAACCGGAGCACCGTGCCGGTCGGAGCGGAATGCGAAATACAATGAGCTTCTCCGCATCGAGGAACGCCTCGGTGAGGAAGCGAAATACCGGAATCCGTTCCCGCAAAAGGGAACCGGCGTAAGAGAATGGTGAAAAACGGCGTAAAACAGGCAAATAACAGTTGAAATCGTTCTTCCACTATGGTAAAATAATATAAGTTAGCCGTAGGAGGTGTAATTGTGGAAATTTTAAGAACGATTTTGACAGTCATTTATGTCATTGATTGTATTGCTTTAACCGTTGTTGTATTGATGCAGGAAGGAAAACAGCAGGGTCTCGGTGCTATTGCAGGTATCTCAGACACTTACTGGGGAAGAAACAAAAGCCGTTCTGCAGAAGGAACTCTGATCCGTGCAACAAAAATCATGGCAGTTCTGTTTATTGTACTGTCGGTTGTATTAAACATGAATTTTTAGCAAAGTAAAGACATCCTTATTCCCACGAGAAGGCGTAAGGGTGTCTTTTTCTACAAAGAGGAGATAATAGATGAAAGATAATAAGAAGAAAAAAGATCGGAGGAAATATCCGCAGGGCAGCGCGGCGTCCCATGCAGGACAGAACAGAGGGAACCATGGCGGTCATGCGGGCCATCCGCGTTCCAGAAGTTCGAAACTGCTGAAAAACCGCAAGACGCTGCTCATGGATCTCGTAAGCTCGAAAAACTATGAGCCGATGCGTCTGAAAGACATTGCCATGCTGCTGCAGGTGCCGAAAGCAAAACGGTCGGAGCTTGCGGAGGTTATGGAAATCCTGGTAAAAGAAGGAAAAATCGATGTGATCTCCGACGGCCGTTACCAGAAGAGCCGCGGTGCATCCACAACGACGGAAAAACGGGAAAAAAGAGACCGCCGCGCCGGAGAGCAGGGCAGAAGAGGACGCGATGACCGATTCCACAGAAAGAATGGAAAGGACGGCGACACAGAGAAGAAGCCGCGTATCCAGACTGTCGATATCCAGGCAGTCGTGGACGCTTACCAGATCCCGGAGGAGTTCCCGGCACGCGTGATCACACAGGCAGAAAAATGCCCGGAGGAAGTAATTCCAAACGATTACAACGGCCGCCTCGATCTGAAAAGCTGGCAGATGGTGACAATCGACGGCGAGGATGCCAAAGACCTCGATGACGCCGTATCCGTCACAAAAGCGGGCGATACGTGGACGCTTGGCGTTCATATCGCTGATGTGAGCAACTATGTGCAGGAAAATTCCGCCCTCGACCGTGAGGCGTTAAAGCGCGGCACCAGTGTCTATCTGCCGGACCGCGTCATTCCGATGCTGCCGAAGCGTCTGTCAAACGGCATCTGTTCCCTGAATGAAGGACAGGAGCGCCTGGCACTCTCCTGTATTATGACGATCAACGAGAAAGGCCGTGTGATCGGCCATCAGATCGCTGAGACGGTGATCCGCGTGGACCGCCGCATGACCTACACCGCCGTCAATGCAATCCTGACCGAGCCGGAAGCACATCCGGAGCTGATGGAGGAATATCATGAGCTGGTTCCGATGTTCCGCCAGATGCAGGAACTGTCTGCACTGATCCGGAGCTGTCGGAAAGAACGCGGAGCAATTGATTTTGAATTCCCGGAGAGCAAAGTAATTCTTGATGCAGAAGGGACGCCGGTGGAGATCTGCCCGTATCCGTCGAACGTGGCAACACGGATGATCGAGGACTTCATGCTGATGGCGAACGAGACCGTGGCAGAGGAATACTGCACACGCGAAATCCCGTTCTTATACCGGACGCATGACAAGCCGGACGGAGACCGCATGGAGGCAACGCTGACGCTGATCCGTGAACAGGGCATCAAAGTCGAAAAGCGTTCCCATGAGATTACGCCGGGTGAGGTGCAGAAGATTCTCACCAGCATCGAGGGAACCCCGGAAGAGCCGTTGATCAGCCGCCTGCTGCTCCGGTCGATGGCAAGAGCCATTTATACCCCGGAATGCAGCGGCCACTTCGGACTGGCAGCGTCATATTACTGCCATTTTACCTCACCAATCCGCCGTTACCCGGATCTGCAGATCCACCGCATTATCAAGGATGATCTGCGGGGACGTCTCGACAAGGGCGGCAGAATCGGCAAATATTCGTCCATTTTGCAGCATGTGGCGGAGCAGTCGAGTGCGATGGAGCAGCGTGCTGCAGAGGCAGAAAGAGAGGCTGTGAAGCTGAAGAAAGCCGAATATATGCTGGAGCATGTCGGCGAAGAGTACGACGGCGTCATTTCCGGCGTGACCGGATGGGGCTTCTATGTGGAGTTGCAGAATACCGTTGAGGGACTCGTTCACATCATGACACTGAAAGACGATTATTATAATTTTGATGAAGAAAATTACCGTCTGGTCGGAGAGCAGCACGGAAGAGTATTCCGCCTTGGTGAGCCGGTGCGTGTCCGTGTACGAAACGCCGAGCCTGCCAACCGGACAATCGATTTTACGTATGTAGAAAAAGAAACCGAGACAGAATAAATCCCTGGAGGAAAAAGCTATGGCAAAACAAAAAGGAAATCGAATGATTGCCAACAATAAAAAGGCATATCATGACTATTTTATCGAGGATAAATACGAGGCCGGCATCTCCCTTGCCGGTACCGAGGTAAAATCCCTCCGCATGGGAAAATGCAGCATCAAGGAGTCCTTCATCCGCATTGAGCGTGATGAGGTATTTATCTACGGCATGCACATCAGTCCGTACGAGAAGGGCAACATATTCAATAAAGACCCGCTGCGCATCCGGAAACTGCTGCTGCACGACTATGAGATCCGCAAACTTGAGGCGCAGATCAAGGAAAAAGGCTACACGCTCGTTCCGCTGCAGGTGTATTTTAAAGGCAGCCTCGTAAAAGTCGAGATTGGTCTGGCACGCGGTAAAAAACTGTATGATAAACGGCAGGATATCGCAAAGAAAGATCAGAGACGTGAGGCGGAGAGAGATTTCAAAGTTAAAAATCTGTATTAAAAATCCTTGACAAAAAGTATGGGGAAAGACTATAATACAATATACGGCAGTTGAAAGAGAGTTTTCACTGCACAGGGACGATCTGTTTGCGTCCTCGTATCAAAGAAAAGCGTCTGTAGAACCAGCACGGGCTTGTACTGGTTTCGACGGGGGTTTTGAAGTTTGGGAAGCCATTCGTGGACTCCGGGACCGCGTCATCAACCTGGAACCTAAATTTAAACGCAGACGATAATTACGTAGCGTACGCTGCCTAAGTGTGGCGTTGTCAGCTGAATAGTTTTCCGCGGCTATTCTTCTGGCATCAAACAGATGCGGAGCACTTCGTTTCCAAAGCTTTGCGGAGATGGAAGATTTTATGAAGCTACCGAAGCGGCAAGCCTGTCATCCGGCGTGCCGATGGGGGAACCTTTAATAGAATGACTGTAATGGGAGATGCCTGAATGAATAGGCTTTCGGACAGGGGTTCGATTCCCCTCAGGTCCATACCTGAAAAACCGCTAAAATCCAGTGTTTTAGCGGTTTTTTTGTACATTTTTGATGGAAAAAACAGGGCAAAAATGCCGCTTTAGACCGTTTCAGACCGTTTAAAACCGCATGAATTTTGGTAAAAAAAGAAAGGAAAAATTCGAAATTTTGTCAAACTTTATCTTTATTCGCACTGTTAAGAACGTAAAAGAGACCGTTTCAAAGTGCTGCAGGCACATGAAGTAGAGATACTTGATGTGCCTGCTTTTTTGTACAATAGGAAAGTTCGACTTCCGTCGAACTCTTGATAAAAAGAGCCCGCACAAAGGCGGGCATGGCAAACAGACGATAGATTAAAAGAAGTCAATGTAAAAGCCTTCTTCAAATTCATCCTCATCAAGATCGTCATCTCGGTAAGAAAATAGTGCATATGCACTATTTAAAAACGGTGGCTCCTTATAACAAAGATTTCTGTTCACAATATAAAAAAATATCCAGCATGTTAACTTTTGAAGCGGTAAAACAAATGCTTAAGGATGTTTTGAGTTGGTAAGGGACTAATAGATTCTGTACTTTTCGCCCTATGATTGAATCTGATCATGCGCGAGAAAAGGAAAATAATAGAATTGACAGACTTGAAAAAATGAATTACGATTTTTAAAAGGACTGCATTGCTTGAATGAGAATTATATGTTAAGGTAACAGATATAAAGAGAACTTTAAGCATTGATTTATTAAAATAAACACGGATAGCGAGGTGTATTTATGACCATAGAAGAAATTCTTGCAGGAGAATCCAAAAACGTAGAATTCAAAGAGAACCTGCCGGAAAAGAGCATCAAATATATGAAGTCTGTGGTTGCCTTTGCAAATGGAACCGGAGGAAAAATTATTTTTGGAATTGCGGATAAAACCCGAGAAGTGGTTGGCTTTGACAAGGAAGATGTATTCAAAAAGATGGATGCGATTGCCAATGCCGTCTCGGATAGCTGTGAACCGGCAATTATTCCAGATATTACGCTGCAGACAGTTGATGGCAAGACGGTTATTGTGGCAGAAATTTCTGAAGGCAGACAGCGGCCATATTACATTAAAGCGCTTGGACGAGAGAGAGGCGTATATGTCCGTGTTGCTGGAAAAAATACCCGCATCATCGTGTCAGAAGGACAAAGAAGCGAAAAAAAGGCGGATACTGAGGGATTTGAACAGTCTTTTGAAAAAATGTTAGGGATGATACAGGAGAAAGAAGGAAAAGAGTTTAGAAGATAAAATTATCAGAGAGTGAAATAAAGTGATTTGATAATATTAGGAGATATGCCCGGATGCTATTTTTCAAAAAGGAAAAAGTGTCAGGGCATTTTTATGTGCAAAACTAATAAAAATAATTCTGAAAATATAGTAAAAATAAGCATATTGTCAAATGAAACGGAGGGTAT